>CAJZJI010000168.1 GCA_916049935.1 uncultured Streptococcus sp.
GTTTCCATATAAATGACAGATTCTTAATTTCATCCGTTCATCCCTTCCTTAAGGTATCCTTCTTTAGCAAAGTCTTTACGTAAGTCGAGTAGAGCAGTATAAGTTGCTAGTACATTGACTTTATTTGTTGGAGCTTTGCGAATCCAATCGATTAATTCCGCATTTGTTTTAAAGACTTTCATATTTTCAAAACCGGCAACTTCCATACGAACGCCGAGGTCTTCAACACGGATACCACTAATGGCTGTATCGACAGCATTCAAGGCGTGTAGTCCTTCGAAATCGCCATCCCAAATCCAGCTCACATCTTGACCATCGGCTGGGTTATCGTTTAAGAGAACACCTAAACTAAATGGTTCTTTTTCGTAACTTAAGAGTTGAACGATTTGGTTAAATCCAACAGGGTTTTTAATTAAGTTCAACATTACATCTTTGTCTTCAACAGTAAATGTTTCTTGACGACCGAAAACGCGTTGAGCTTTTGAGAAGCCTTCTTGGATTTCTTCAGTAGAAAGGCCAAAGAATTTTGCTGCAGAGTAGGCTGCTAATGCATTGTAAATATTGTAAAGTCCAGCAATTGGAATTGAGAACGTTGTACCGTCGATATCAAATGAAGAACCTGTTAGAGATAATTCATTTAGTGCAGTGACTGCATAATTCAATTCAGGACGTTTGAAGTCGCATTTTGGACAATAGTATTTACCAAGGTTGCTATAAGTAATGCTCTTATAATGCAAGATTGATTGGCAATGTGGGCAAAGAACACCATCAGTATTGTAGTGTGCCATCATTTCGCTATCTTCAGCATTGTTGAATCCGAAATACTCACGAGGATTTGGAGTATCAACACTATTAAAAATAGGAGCGTCGCCATTTGCTAAAATCGTTGCACTTGGTGCAAAAGCAGCACCCTCCAGCATTAATTGGTATGTTGTATAAATTTCTCCAAAACGATCCATTTGGTCACGGAAAATATTCGTGAAGACAAATAATTTTGGTTCAATATATGGAGTGATGTGACGAATCGTTGCTTCATCCACTTCAAGAACGGCGATATTCTTTTCGCCAGCTTTTGGTGAGTGATTTAAAAACGTTGAAACAATCCCTTGAGTTAAGTTAGCTCCAGTAGGATTTGTTAAAATATTTGGATATTTTTGTTTTAATAATTGAACGATGAGGGAAGTCGTTAAAGTTTTCCCGTTTGTTCCGCTGACGATAATAACATCGTAGTTTTCAGCTAATGATTTTAAAATGTTTGGATCGATAGCATGTGCCACTTTCCCTGGCATGCTACTACCGCCTTTTGTAAAAGTCTTCAGAGCCCAGCGAGTAAATCTACCAGCTCCTAATGCAACTTGTGTTCTAAGATTCAATTTAGACGATCCTTTCCGTTAATATACTCCACTATTGTAGCATATTTTCATAAAAAGTGGTTTATAAAAACGTTTTTAAAATTTTATTAAAATAGTTTGTGAAAAATACCTTAAAATAACGGTTTTTCTTTGCACAAAGGTACCCGTTTATCGTAAGATATTAAAGGTATAGTTTAGCAATTGGAGGGATAATTGTGGCACAATTGTTTTTTAAATATGGTGCAATGAATAGTGGTAAATCAATCGAAATTTTAAAGGTTGCACATAATTATGAAGAACAAGACAAACCGGTTTTATTATTTACGAGTGCAATTGATGATCGTGATCAAGTAGGGTATGTATCGAGTCGTATTGGTGTTAGACGTGAAGCTATTCCAATCTTTGATGATACTCCAATTTACGAAATCGTCGAAGGACAAGCAGTGAAACCATATTGTATTTTGATTGATGAATCTCAATTCTTATCAAAACAACACATTCTTGAACTCGCTCGAATTGTTGACGAATTAAATATTCCAGTAATGGCATTTGGTCTTAAGAATGATTTCCAAAACGAATTATTCGAAGGCTCTAAATACTTATTACTCTATGCTGATAAAATCGAAGAAATTAAAACGATTTGTTGGTATTGTCATAAAAAAGCAAGTATGAATATGCGCGTAGTCGATGGTGTTCCAGTGTATACGGGAGAACAAATTCAAATTGGAGGCAATGATGCCTATTATCCAGTTTGCCGTTATCACTATAACCATCCTGGTGAAGAACGCTTATAAGAGAAGAAAAAGGAGAAAAGTATGTTCGATCAATTAGATAGTTTTATTATTCGCTATGATGAGCTTTCAGAGTTACTAAGTGACCCAGAAGTTATCGGCGATACAAAACGCTTCATGGAATTAACAAAAGAAGAAGCAAACTTACGACCAAAAGTAGAAACGTTCAAACGTTATCAACAAGTGGTCGAAGAAATTAGCGACACAGAGGAAATGCTTGGTGAAAGCTTAGATGCTGAAATGGCAGAAATGGCAAAAGAAGAACTAAGCTCCCTCAAAAAAGAAAAAGTAGAATTAGAAGATAAAATCAAATTCTTACTATTACCAGAAGATCCAAACGATGGCAAAAACATCATCATGGAAATCCGCGGGGCTGCGGGTGGAGATGAAGCTGCACTCTTTGCCGGAGACCTTTTGAATATGTATCAAAAATACGCAGAGTCACAAGGCTGGCGTGTAGAAGTGATGGATGCCAACGTTACAGGTATCGGTGGTTATAAAGAAGTTATTTTAATGATTACAGGGGATAATGTATTCTCTAAATTAAAATATGAATCTGGTGCTCACCGTGTACAACGTGTTCCATCAACTGAATCTCAAGGACGTGTGCATACTTCAACAGCTACAGTCGTAGTAATGCCTGAAGCAGAAGAAGTAGAAATTGAATTAGAAGATAAAGATATTCGTGTGGATATTTACCATGCATCAGGTGCCGGTGGACAGCACGTTAATAAGACTGCCTCTGCCGTACGTTTAACGCACTTGCCAACAGGAATTGTTGTTGCTATGCAAGATGAACGTTCACAATTGAAAAACCGTGAGAAAGCGATGAAAGTATTGCGTGCGCGTGTATACGACAAGATTTCTCAAGAAGCGCAATCTGAATATGATGCAAACCGTAAGTCTGCAGTAGGTACAGGGGACCGTTCTGAACGTATTCGTACGTACAACTTCCCACAAAACCGTGTTACAGACCACCGTATTGGTTTAACACTTCAAA
>CAJZJI010000169.1 GCA_916049935.1 uncultured Streptococcus sp.
TTTCTACTGTTTGCAACAAGAGGAATAAGTTAGTAAACTAAATAAGTAGGAATTCTTTAGAAAGGAGCGTTCGGATAATGAGAAAATATGCGGTCATTGATTTGGAAACGACAGGACCAAAATACGAATCGGGGGACCGAATTTTCCAATTTGGTTGTACGTTAATCGATGGCAACGAAGTGATTGAGCATGTCTCACTGAATATTAATCCTGAAAAAAGTATTCCATTCGAAATCCAATTATTAACAGGAGTCACGAATGCGGATGTGGCAACGGCTCCTTTTTTTGATGAAGTAGCGATGACGATTTTTAATTTGTTAGAAGACCGAACGCTCGTCGCTCATAATGTTGGTTTTGACGGACCTTTTATTATTTCTGCTTTAAAAGATGCACTGGGGATAGAATTGGAAGTGCCACTCATTGATACGGTGCAACTGGCTCAAATTTGTCATCCAACAGCGCTCAGTTATCGTCTTAGTGATTTAACAGAGGCGCTAGAGATTCGTCATACTCAAGTACATACAGCAGGTAGTGATGCTCGAGCAACAGCTGAACTATTCTTAAAAATGAAGACTAAGTTTCGAGAGTTGTCGACGATCACGTTGAAACAGCTAACCGAATTCTCTGGAGAATTACTAGGGGATACGGGTACGATTTTTGAGGAGATTTTAGAAGAAAAAGGAAAAAAAGAAAGAGAAGATTTTCCTTTAGAACAAGGTTTTGTCGTTTCTCCTCTAGCGGTAAAAGAGATAGAGCTAAAGTCTTCTAAACGAAAAACGAATGCACTAGAAGCTTATCAAAAACTAGTAGATTCTGGATTCTTAGAAGATAAGGCAAGCCAGCGTGAGATGATAACCACCATAGAATCGTTGATTGAAACAGATGAACCTTTGCATTTTATTGAAGCCAGCCCTGGTTCAGGGAAAACATACGCTTACTTACTGGCAGCATTTGAAAAAGCGAGTAAGAGAAAACCAATCTGGATAGTCACTTCGAACTTACTATTGCAACAACAACTGATGGAGGATAGTGTCGCTCCGATTATTACAGAGTTAAAGATTAAGACACCTGTGATTTCTATAAAAGGGCAAAGACACTATATTGATTTAACAGCCTTCAAGCGTGCAATTCACAAGTATCAAGAGGAGAGAAGTGCAAGAAACAGCCTTTCTATTATGGGGTTACTCGTGTGGATTACAGAGACGCAAACAGGTGATTTATCTGAATGTAATCAAGTGCTTCATCAGGCAACGTTATGGAAAGAAATATCGGTAAAAGATGCAAATGAGGAAGGAAGTCTGTATTGGGACAAGGCAGTAGCTTCAGTTCAACAAAGTCCAATTGTGGTTACTAATCATGCATTCCTTATTCAGTACGCTTCATTGATTGCTCATCGTGTAAAACCTGTTGTACTGATTGATGAAGTGCAGCAGTTTGAGCATGCCTTAGAGCAATATGGCACGACTACCGTTAACTTTTCTCATTTATTCGAGTTGCAACAATTATGGTCTGACCATCACTTAAATGCGATGTTTCATTTTTCAAAAGAAGAGGAACATCTCTCTCGTACGATGAATCGTAAGTTATTAGAAATTTGTGATTTATATGAAACATGGTTTGAAGAGTTGAAGAGTGGACAACAACTGTCATCTTCTTTTGTATTTTCAACCAGTGAGTGGAAAGAGTCAATCCACTGTGAAATGGTGAATGCCATGCAAAAGGCACTGTCTAGCGTAATGAATTTATTACAAGCGAATGCAGACAAGACTACTTTGTTTGAAGAAAGTGCAAATTTATTAAAAGAACTAATGGAGTCTATCTCTCAATTTCAAATGGATGGTAGTGATTATTTTGTCATTGAAGAAAAAGAACAGTATGGACAAAATACTCTAGAATTATTAAGAGTCAAACCGGTCATTCAAGTCTTCAATCAGTTTAGTGAGAAGATGAGACAAATAATAGGAATTTCAGCAACGATTCCAACGTTTACACCGTTATTCCATGAGTTAGAGGCCAAAGAGAAGTTGACGGTGATCGAGACAAAAGCGGAAACTGCCGACCATCAAATATTTATCCCTAATGATTTGGTGGCCGTAAATTCTTCCTCGAGTCAACAGTATCACGCACAAATTGCAGACTGTATCGAAAAAATTTATGAGCGAAAGGGCGGAAGAATGCTCGTATTGATGCATTCTGTTGAAGCGCTCTTAGCAGTAGAGAGTCTGTTAGAAGACTTTTGCCGTGCTCATCAAATTGAACTTTTGGCTCAAAAAGGACCTCAAATGGGTCGAAGAATCCAAAGACGTTTTCAAGAAAGAAACGAAGCCATTTTACTAGGGGTCTATAGCTTCTGGGAAGGATTTGATAGTGGCGGTCAATCGATTGATTCACTCGTAATCACCAAATTGCCATTCCCAAATCCAGTATCGACCGCACAACAAATTATTCAACTGGAAATGAAAGAACAAGACCGTTCTTATTTTGGCCATTACGCGATGAAGATGATGCTTCTTCAACTGTATCAAGGGCTAGGACGTTTTAGTAGACCGCATCAAAAGAGTGCCGAAATTTGGTTGTTAGATGTTCGGGCAACGATTAGTAAATATGCGATGAAAGTAAAAAGTGTTTTCCCGGAAAACGCTACGGTTATAGAGAAACCATTTAAGAAGTGTTTGAACGTTGGGAAGAATAAAAATATGTAGGGCATCATCTTATATGTATGGTGGTATTTTTACGTTAAATAGCGTATAATACCATTATCTATGAAAATTAGAGTAGAGGAGAGAAATTGATGAAACGTAGAACAATGTTTATTCTTTTACTCACTTTATTTCTATTATTTTTAGCTGCTGCAAGTATCTTTTTAGTAAGTGTGGATCCAAAGATTAAAAAACGTAACGAAGCACTTACGATGATGGCACCAACCGTAGAATTTTCAAAAGTAACGAAGTTTTACTTGTACAATACGGATGCGTCTTATTACACCGTTATGGGTGAAGATAAAGACGGAAATGCCATCTATGCAATCATTCCTGAAGAAGGTGGAGATGTGACAATTCTTCAGCAATCAGCAGTGGTCAATGAGCAAGAAGCTCGTTCAATTACATTACAAGATAAACCAGATGTTGAA
>CAJZJI010000170.1 GCA_916049935.1 uncultured Streptococcus sp.
TCTGTCAATATTTCTTTTATTGGAATATTCTCAGCATCGTCCTTACTGCATTATTCTCCCTATTGTTTGAAGGGGTTCTATTCCCCTTATTAACGATTTATTTGATTGCGGTATTATCGGGGTGGGGGGATTTTGTGGCTATTAGTTGCTTTCTAGGAGAAGCGCTTCTTTCGGGGCTCACTCAAGTATTAACCTTTTGTCAGAAGTTCACTTTTACAAAGTTTACATTTGGGATTTGGGAATCATGGGAGTGGATCGGTTATTTTTTGCTGATTCTTTTCGCTCTTGTGCTATATGAACGAAGGAAGATGACGGTAAAAAAAGGACTCTTTTGTTTGGGGGCTCTTATTTTACTTCTGATAGAAGTTCCCTATCATTGGGGAAATGAATTAATAATGATAGATGTCGGACAAGGAGACTCGATTTTAGTAATGGCTCCAGGATGGAATCAAGCGACATTAATCGATACGGGTGGATTGAGCGATTTTGCCTCCAAAGAAGAATGGAAAAGGCGCAAGAGAAAACCTCAAGGAGACACAACCGTCATTCCTGCTCTTCAAGCAGAAGGACTTTCAGAATTGTCGCAAGTAATGCTTTCCCATGGAGACGAAGATCATGTCGGGAATCTTCAAGCAATTGCAAAACAGATTAAAATTAAAGAAATAGTGATTGGAAAAGGGATGGAGAAGCTTCCATTGATGCAACAGCTGAAAAGGGACTATCCGTCCATACGGTGGAAGTTGGTTTCTTTAGGAAACGAGTGGAAATGGAACCAAATGAAGTGGCAAATTCTGTGGCCTAAAGACACTTCCAAAGGAGAAAATGATGATTCAATTGTAGCTCTTCTAACGATTCAAAAGCATACCGTGTTACTCACTGGCGATGCTTCTGAAAAAGTAGAAGACAATATTCTAAAAGATATTCCCAATTTTCATTTTTCTATTTTAAAAGTGGGGCATCATGGAAGCCGAACGTCTACAAGCGAAGCATTGTTACAAAAAGCTTCCCCTTCTATTGCCTTGGTTTCTTGCGGGAAGAATAATCGTTATCGCCATCCTTCAATCGAGACGATAGGAAGGTTAAATGGAATACATGCTCATATTTTCCGCACGGATCATGATGGTCAAATTCGTCTTTATTTTAGAAAAGAACAGATTGAAATTTATACGAAACTTTCGAAAAAACGTCAAAAATTGAAAGAATAGACAAAGCCCACGTTTCAAGATAAACTTAAAGGACAGGAGGCGGAAAGATGGAATTTGAGAAACAACTCGATCGCATTAAAAACGGGCAAGTGAATCTGGTTTATTTAGTTCAAGGAAAAGAACCTTATTTACAAGAACTTGCACGGAAAGTGTTTTTAGAGACCATTGTGGCTCCTGAAGATCAAGACTTGAATGTGGGACGATTCAATATGGAGGAAGTCTCTATTCAAACGGCTATTCAAGATGCAGAGTCGGTTCCTTTTTTTGGAGAGAGAAGATTAGTACTGGTTGATAATCCAAGCTTTTTTACAGGGGAAAAAGAGAAAAAATCAATGGATCATCAATTAGAAAGGTTGCAAGCCTATTTAGAAAATCCGATGGACAGTTCTGTGATGGTATTCTTTGCTCCGTATGATAAGTTGGATCAACGAAAGAAAATCGTGAAACAGTTAAAGAAAGTGGCGGTTTTATTAGATGCTAGTGAACTAACGGAGAGAGATGTTAAACAGTATATTCAGGATTCTCTGCGCAACCACCAGTACTCAATCCAAGAAGAAGCGCTGGAGACCTTACTCGTTAAAACGCAATATTCACTAACGAATAGTATGAAAGAATTGGATAAACTGATGATTGCTTCCATTGATACAAAAATGATTCCACTGGAATTAGTCGAGAGTTTAGTCGCCAAAACATTGGAACAGAATATTTTTGAACTTGGGGAATCTATCTTGAAAAAAGAAGGAGTCAAGGCGCTCCAAATCTATCACGATATGTTACTACAAAAAGAAGACCCATTGAAGATGAATGCGATTCTTTTAGGACAGTTTCGATTATTGCTTCAAGTGTCCTACTTGAAAAGAGAAGGGTATCAAGAGCCGGAAATCCAAAAGACACTGGGCGTACATCCGTACCGTGTGAAGATTGCCCTGCAA
The DNA here is from genome assembly GCA_916049935.1 of uncultured Streptococcus sp. GTDB lineage: Bacteria > Bacillota > Bacilli > Lactobacillales > Aerococcaceae > Granulicatella. The sequence goes on from CAJZJI010000170.1 coordinate 2,138, forward strand.
CAATCCAGAAGATTTGGGTTACCCCTTTTAGAAAAAGCCTTTATGCAATTGGTCGACACAGAATATGCTCTAAAGACAAGTGTAGGCATTAAAGAGATGCAACTGGAATGGTTTATCTTACAGTTTTGCGCGTAGCAAACAATAAAATTCAAATATACAATATGGAGGAATAGATATGAGTTCAATGATTATTATTATCGCTGCAGTTGTAGTGTTAGTATTACTAAGTTATGTAAAGGTAAAAACAAACAATGTTTCTAATAGAGAAAGTTCCTATTCGAATACTAATCGTTCATCTAACGAACAAGTAGAGTATATCCCAGAAGAACTCGAAGAACACTTACGTACATTAAAACGCGACGGTCGCCTTATTCAAGCAATCAAAGACTTACGTGACGAAACAGGAATGGGCTTAGCCGAAGCCAAACAATTTATCGATGACTTATCTGTCTAACAAAATCAGAGTGCCCAAGCAGGAGACTAATCCCCTCCGCGGGTACTCTTTTTTTCTTTCCCTTAGCCTTTGAATTTCCCGGGCTCTCTTTACTTTCCCGGAGCAGTCCTATTGTTCGGACTTCTTTTTTATCTCTAATAATATACGCCTCACGGATAGCGTATTAGAGTAGAACACAAACGAAGAACTCCCTGGATTCATCGGAATCATCGTCGTGTACTAGCAAGCAATGTGAATTACTGAGGCTTAGTGAATTTCACTTAGCCTCAGTTTGAAGCTTGCTAACCTTGAGACTTCGGCTCAAGGTGGTGCCATGATGATGATAACGATGAAAAATCCAGAGGAGTTCGAAGGGGATGTTCCAATCTCTTCATTCGTTACCCGTGAGGCGTTCCTATTTTTGAGCATAAAAAAAGAGCCCGAGATCAATTCTCAGGCTAATTATTATTTGCTTAATTTTGCAGTAAGACGTGATTTGTCACGAGAAGCTTTGTTTTTGTGGATTAATCCTTTAGAAGCAGCTCCGTCGATTG
>CAJZJI010000171.1 GCA_916049935.1 uncultured Streptococcus sp.
GATGCATCCAGTAACGATTTTAGTGATTTTACTAGCTGCTGGTAAAATGTTTGGGCTAACAGGATTGTTAATCGCAGTCCCTGTTTATGCAGTAGTTAAAGTATTTGTAACGCACTTCTTTGCATGGTATAAAGACTATTCTGGTTTATATTACACTCCCGAAGAGGAAGTTGAAGAAATCATTGAAGTTGTTATAACAGAAGAAAATTAAACCGAATCTCTCTTACGAAACGTAATGTTTAGTAAGGGAGGTTTTTTTATGCTTTTTGCGATTGGTGTTCTTGGAGCCGTTATTGGTAGTTTTGTGAATGTAGTCAGTGTGAGAGAAGCGAAAGGGGAAGATTTTGTTCACGGAAGATCCTATTGCCCTCATTGTCAACATTCACTACATGCACTGGATTTAGTACCGATTCTTTCTTATCTCTTTTTACGTGGAAAGTGTCGCTATTGTAAACAGTCGATTTCTGTACGGTATTTCTTAGTAGAGATAGTATTTACAGTCTTGTTTATTTTAGTAGCACTTTTGAAGCAACCTACGGATATTGTAGGGTACTATTTTTGCACAATGTGTATGCTAATAGCATTGATGGATGTGGATTCGTATGAAATAGATTTGCGCTTGTTATTAGTTCTAACAATGGTTGGTTTTTCTATCAGACTAGATGCAGTAGAGGGCGTAATATTGTCAATGGTGACTGGTCTCATTTTATACATCACGGTTTATGGAGTTGGCAAATGGATTTGGAAAGAAGAAGTTTTCGGCATGGGAGATGTTTATTTTTTAGCAGCTTTAGGCCCTTATTTTTCAACAAGTCAAATTCTCTTTATAGGCCTCTTTTCGTTTGTCATTGGCGGAGGAGTGGTGATCGGCTGTATGATTCTATCGAAAAGAAATCAGTTGTATGCAAAAATTCCTTTTGCTCCCTTTATTAGTATTAGTGCTCTATGGACTTATTTATTCTCTATTCAATGGTTTTAACTTCATTTTAAGAAATCGAGATATGATAAATACAATCTAAGAGAGAGCAATAAATAGATTGGAGTGTCTTTTGTATAAGTACAAATGTTTATAGTATATGGAAAAACTTTTGACAGAATAGTAGATGATTGTGTATCATAGTCGCTATATTGGAAGAGAATTGAGGGAAGATATGAATCAGTTTGTGGAGAAATTAAAAAATATAAGTTTAATCAATCGAATTATTATCGGGATGGCAATTGGAATTCTTCTTGGAATCACAGTGCCGCAATTCACAGTATTTGGAATGCTTGGAACAGTTTTTGTGAATGCCTTAAAAGCTATTGCACCATTACTAGTATTCTTCATTGTAATGAGTGCACTCGCTCAGCATAAAGAAGGGCATGAAACGAATATGAAATCCATCGTGATTTTATACTTATTTGGAACATTTGCAGCAGCTCTGGTTGGGGTAATTGCTAGTTATGCATTCCCAATCACGATGACGCTTGGTGAAGGTGCAACAGAAGTAGCCGCACCTCAAGGTATCGCAGCGGTGTTGCAAGCTCTTATTTTAAAAATTGTAGATAATCCACTCAATGCCATTATTTCAGGAAACTACATTGGTATCTTATCTTGGGCAGTATTGTTTGGAATGGCATTTAGAAAAGCCGACGAATCTGTAAAAAACATTTTAAGTCAAGTAGCAGATGCGACAAGTCACGTTGTTAAAATTGTGATTAGCTTTGCACCGATTGGGATCATGGGACTTGTATTTACAACAGTATCTGAAAATGGGATAGGTGTGTTTGCTAACTATGGTGGACTAATCCTTGTTCTAATTGGAAGTATGTTCTTCGTTGCTCTGGTTGTAAACCCAGCAATTGTATACTTTATGATTCGTGAAAATCCATTTCCGCTTGTATTCCGTTGCTTGAAAGAGAGTGGAGTAACAGCCTTCTTCGTTCGTAGTTCTGCAGCGAATATTCCAGTAAATATGCAACTATGTAAAGATTTAAGACTTGATGAGGATAGCTATTCTGTATCGATACCTCTAGGAGCAACCATTAACATGGCTGGGGCAGCTATTACCATTACAGTGCTTACGCTAGGAGCAGTAAATACATTAGGAATTCAAGTAGATTTCATTACAGCGCTCATCTTAAGCGTGTTATCAACGATTGCAGCTTGCGGCGCTTCTGGTGTTGCTGGAGGTTCACTCTTATTAATTCCTGTAGCATGTAGCTTGTTCGGTATTTCAAATGATATCGCGATGCAAGTTGTTGGAGTGGGGTTCATCATCGGTGTGATCCAAGATTCTTGTGAGACAGCATTGAACTCTTCAACAGATGTATTATTTACAGCTGCAGCAGAATTCCGTCAATGGAAAAAAGAAGGAAGACAGATTTCTGTTTATCCTAATGCTGAATAGAAAAAATAACCCGTGTAACATTTTTGTTACACGGGTCTTTTCGTTTATGCATTTTTTGAACGTTGACGTTCAGCCGCTGTTTCGATAATACGATCAGCTAAATGTTGGTTTCTCACTAGGATTGGGCCATGGAAGTATGAGCAGAATGCATTTTTATAATGACATCCTTCGACATGATCTTCTTCGTTATTTCCGTAGCCTTTTACAACTTTACCAAGTGGCTTCATATTTTTACCAAGATACGTTCTACCGATATGGTTTTCGTATCCTAAATACATTTCCCCAAATTCTTCATTGACGATTTCAACATCACCGATTAAACGATTTGGGAATTGTCCGTTTGTATATACGTCAATGGCGCTAATTCCGTTTAGACGTTCGCCGCTTGCATTCACGTAGTAGCGACCGAGTAATTGGAAGCCTCCACAAATCGCAACGACAACACCATTATCTTCGATATATTGGATGAGGGCCTCTTTTTTATTTTGAAGGTCTTTAGCAACAACGGTTTGTTCAAAGTCTTGACCACCGCCAAACATTACGATATCAAAGTCGTCAGAGTTAAAATCTTCTTCTAAACTAATTAAAGTTGTTTCTACTTCGTACCCTAATTTTTTCGCACGGTGTTGCAACATGAGTAAGTTTCCATTATCACCATACGTATTCATTAAGTTTCCATATAAATGACAGATTCTTAATTTCATCCGTTCATCCCTTCCTTAAGGT
>CAJZJI010000172.1 GCA_916049935.1 uncultured Streptococcus sp.
GTTTTAGAAAACAATGCCTTCTTACAACCATTCGAAAATCTAACAGAAATGTATGGATTACCAAAATACGGAGAATTAGACCCAACGCCTTATACAGCACCATTCTATCTCGTCTTCTTCGGGATGATGGCAGCGGACTTAGGATACGGAGCGCTTCTCTGGTTGGGAACATTCATCATGTTGAAGTTCTTCCATTTTGATAAAGGAATGAACCGCAACTTGAAGTTCTTCCACTTATTAAGCTACCCCGTTATGATTTGGGGGATTATATTTGGATCAGCATTTGGTGCGGATTTACCATTCCAGCCACTATCACTCTCAAATGACCTTATTACGATTATGATCTTATCGATTATCTTCGGGGTTATTCAAATTATGGTCGGCTTATCACTTGGGGCTTACTCAAATCTAAAGAAAAAAGCTTATGTTGATGCCTATACGAGTCATCTAGGATGGTTAGCGATTATTACGGGAATCATTCTTTATGTCTTAGGCTCAATGGTACTCAATATTTCTTGGATTGCGACAATCGGTTCATCGATTGCGATTATTGCAGCCGTTGCGATTGTAGTCGTAACTGTCCTATCGAGCGAAAACAAGTGGGGCGGTTTAGCGAGCGGTCTATATAACTTGTACGGAATTAGTGGATACGTAGCAGACGTCGTGAGTTACACGCGTTTAATGGCGCTAGCTGTATCAGGGGGAAGTATCGCGAGTGCGTTCAATATGTTGGTAGGATTCCTTCCACCAGTTGCACGTTTCACAGCAGGTATTTTCTTAATCGTAGCCTTACAAGGGTTGAATATTTTCCTTTCATTCCTTGGAGCTTACGTTCACGGCTTACGTCTACAGTTCGTTGAATTCTTTGGTAAATTCTACGACGGCGGCGGACGCGCATTAAAACCGTTCAAAACATATGAAAAATACGTTGATATTAAACAACAGAAATCAGAATAAATGGAGGAAATATAATTATGACAAACTGGTTAACATTTTTCGCTGAAAATGGTGGAGGGCAAATCTTTGCTGCTCTAGGGATGGCAATTGCCATTATCTTCTCAGGGATTGGATCATCAAAAGGGGTAGGGATTGCCGGTGAAGCAGCTGCTGCCTTAATTAAAGAACAACCTGAAAAATTCGTTCAAGCATTAATCTTACAACTATTACCTGGTACACAAGGGATCTACGGATTCATCGTTGCCTTCTTCATCATGATTAACATGTCAGCTTCAATGACTTTAGCAGCTGGTTTATACTTATTCATGGCAGCTTTACCAATCGCATTCACTGGTTTATTCTCAGGGATTGCCCAAGGTAAAGTAGCAGCAGCAGGTGTACAAATCTTAGCGAAAAAACCTGAAGAATCTACTAAAGGGATTATCTTTGCCGCAATGGTTGAAACTTACGCAATCTTAGGATTACTTGCTTCTATCTTAATTATCATTAACAAAGGTTAAGAGGAGGGGTATTCTTGAAAGATTTAGAGCAACTAAAACAACTTATTCTAGCGGATTTAGAAAAAGAATCAAAGCAGCGAATTGAGGTTGCTACTAAAGAACAAGAAGAACGCATCAATCAAATGAATGCACAATATTCGCAACAAGAAATGGCGAAGAAAACTGCATTAAAACAAGAAGCAAAATCACAATACGAAAAAGAGCAACAGACTATTTTGAACGCAAGTAAAAAAGAAGTCTTGCGCGTCAAACGTGAACTTCTTGAAAGTGTATTTGAGGACGTTCTACAAGTAATGTCTACCTGGAGCGGGGAAACATTACGTCTCTTTATCGAGTCAGCTATTCGCAAATTACCAAAACAACAACAAACAACACTTACTTTTGGAGAGGAAACTGTTTCTCGTTTGAGCGAGGAAGACAAAACTGCGTTAACTTCGCAATTTAATTTCGTTCACATCGACGCATCAACTCTTCCAAAGAAAGCAGGATTTGTGTTGAAACAAGAAGGTATCGAATATAACTATTTATTCGATGCATTAATTGAAGATTTAAAAGAAGAATATTCACCTATCTTAGCTAGAAAAGCATTCATTGGGTAAGGAGGGATGGAATGAATGATTTAGCCTATTCAGGAGTGAATACGACCGTTCGTATTCTTGAACAGCAATTACTGTCCAAGGAACAATTGAATGGGATTCTCGTATCTAAATCCTTACAACAAGCATTAGAAGCCTTGCAAAAGACAAGTTATGAGGTAGATGTACAAGAAGTTCTTGAATCAAGACAGTTCGACCCAGTCCTAGATGCCCATTTGAAGCGCAACTATGATGAGGTGTTAGAACTCATTCCGGATGCATCACTCCTTGATGTATTCTCGATTCATTACACTTACCATAATTTAAAAGTTCTTCTAAAATCGAAGTTCTCTGGAAAAGACTTAAAACATTTATGTGTTCCGTTAGGTCGTTATTCTTTCGAAACCTTAAATCAATTAGTCGAAACTCAAGATTCTCTCGATGTACCAGATATCATGATTGAAGGGGTTCGTGAAGCGTATGCCGATTTTGAAAACTTTGGTCGCCTAGAAGCAGCCGATGTATTTATGGATCGCTACTATTTCAAACATCTTCGACTCATCGACCGTACAATGAATCAAGAGGTCATCCATCAAATCGTGAACATTATGATTGATATGGAAAACATCACAACGTTAATTCGTGCCACAAAGCAAAAACAATCACGCTCATTCTTAATTGGGGTATTGTCTAGCGAAGGTACTGTAGATAAGACGTTATTAATCGACGAAGTGCTTGAAAAGGGCACAGAGGCTCTTGTTGACCTTTATCGTCATGTTCCATACTATGACAAGTTTGTTGCGATTTTAGAACAGGAAGAACATCCAGTCTTTGCATTGGAATTATTAAAAGAAGAATTGATTCATCAGATTCTAGAAGAAGCGACTTTTGAACCATTTGGACCATTGCCAAGTCTTGCGTATATTCATGCGCTTGAGATGGAAGTCAAAAACCTCCGTCTATTACTTGTGGGTGTGGACAATGAGTTTACAGAAGAACAATTAAGAGAAAGGATGCGACCAGTTTATGTCTCATAAAATTGCCGTAGT
>CAJZJI010000173.1 GCA_916049935.1 uncultured Streptococcus sp.
TTCTTCCTAAGGATAGGATAAAAAAAAGAACCTAGCGCAAACTAGATTCTTCTGGTTCTCCTATTATTGTTTTAGTTTTCGATAAACTCTTTCTGCGATGGTAATCATAACGGCAATGAGCCATAAAATGAGCACTGTTGTGAGCGCATATTGAATATTATAGTAGAGTGCAGCAATACAAAGAATCACCCCTACAGCCACTACATAACGAAAATTAAAGGGCGCTACACGGTGAATATACCAAAAAACGAAATCTTCACCAGGATTCTTTGTCACTTTATAATCTTCTATTAACGCTCTAAACTTCGCCTTAAACTTCTCAACCATCTGAAACACTCCTTATTTTTTATCCGGAATTACCCAAAATAGATAGTAAGTAATAAACACTGTCAGCGCGCCAAGTCCAATTTTCACCGCTAAAATCGGGGCTAAGTAAATGGAAATGGCCATTAAAATATAGATATAAACAATAATTTTCTTTTTACGACTGCGCGCAATCGACTTCGTTTCACGGTAATCTGCGACATATAGTTGATACAGTTTTGTCTGTTGAAACCACTCTTCAAAACGAGTAGAACTCTTTGAAAAACATACCACTGTCAGCAGTAGAAACGGTGTCGTCGGAAGTACTGGGAGCACAATTCCAATTAACCCCAGCGCTAGCGAAATCCACGCGATAATAAAATACACCACTCTCATTCTTTTTCCTATTCCTCCTCGGCTAATTGCGCCACTCTTCGATCAATAAAATACTCTAATACTTTTGTAAGAATAAAGAGTATACTCACAAAATAGAAGAAATAGACAAAATAACTGATGGAGACATTAATGGCTAGAAGGAAGGTCGCTACAAGCACAATCACCCAAAACAGCTTCAGGGCGAAGACCCATCTTTGCTTCTTCATCCATTGCTTATCGGTTAATGTATGGTCACCCTTATCAAGCGCGATAATCGTATCAATAAACTTGGTAAAACGTTCTTTCAAGCACAGTCTCCTCTCTTTTAGTAAGCATAGTGTAGCACAACCCTAACCGCTAGTAAATTTATTTTAATCGATTTTTAATCAATAAAAAACGCCTCTTTTGAAATCCTGCAATTCCAAAAGAAGCGTAGTTATTTGATTGAATTATTGTTCATTTCTTAACTTCGTAATGAAGTGCTCGATACGATCTAAGGCTGTTTTTAAGTCCTCGATTGAGTAAGCGTAAGAGATACGTAGGAAGCCTTCCCCAGAGTCCCCAAAGGCTGTTCCTGGAACAACGGCTAAGCGTTCTTCCTCTACTAAGCGCATTGCAAATTCTTCAGAAGTTAATCCGAATTGCGAGATGTTTGGGAAGATGTAGAAAGCTCCAAATGGTTCAAAGCAAGGAATGCCTAAGTCTTTGAAACGTTTTACCAAGTAACGGCGACGTTGATTGTAGCTATCGCGCATTTCTGCAATATCTTCCTCCGAATTACGAAGCGCATCCACACCCGCATATTGGCTAAGAGTTGGGGCTGACATAATCGCAAATTGGTGAATTTTATACATTTGTTCCATGATTACTGCTGGAGCCAAGGCATACCCAAGTCTCCATCCCGTCATCGCGAATGCTTTTGAGAAGCCTCCGATTAAAATTGTACGGTCACGCATGCCATCGATTTCGATAACAGATACGTGAGGTTTTCCTGTGTATGTTAATTCTCCATATAATTCGTCAGAAACAACGATAATATCGTGGCGTTTTAACACTTCGCAAACCGCTTCTAAGTCTTCACGTCCCATAACCGCACCAGTTGGGTTATTCGGGAAGTTCATTAGAATCGCTTTTGTCTTCGGTGTAATCACCGCTTCAAGGTCTTCTGGTGTGATACGGAATTGATTTTCTTCTTTTAACGGAAGAATGACAGGAGTCCCATCAGCCATTGTAACTGCTGGAACGTATGACACGTAACCTGGGTCACAAATAATCACTTCATCCCCTGGGTTCAAGAGAACACGCATTGAAATATCAACGGCTTCACTTCCCCCAACAGTGATGACACATTCGTGCATTGGGTCATATTTCACCCCATGACGGCCTTCTGTAAAGACACACACTTCTTCACGAAGCTCTTTTAACCCTGCATTAGCTGTATAGAATGTACGGCCTTCTTGCAACGCTTTAATCGCTTCTTGACGAATATGCCAAGGCGTATCAAAATCAGGCTCTCCAACCCCTAGGGAAACAATATCCTTGTATTCACTCGCCATATCAAAGAAACGACGAATCCCTGAAGGTTTCAAATCCTTAATTTTATTGTTTAACATATTTTCTAAATTCATGGAGTAACCACCTGACGTTTATCATCTGCTTTACCGACAAACATTGTGCCGTGATCTTTGTATTGTTTTAATACAACATGTGTTTTAGTAGATTGTACTTCTTCAATCACTGAAAGACGTGAAGATACGAAGTTCGCGATTTCACGCATTGGTGCTTTTTTCAATTGCACCATGAAATCATATCCACCTGACATTAAGTAGACAGCTTCCACTTCTGGGAAATGATAGATTTTTTCCGCAATACGGTCGAACCCTTTTCCTTTTTGAGGATTTACTTTTAATTCGATAATCGCTGAAACATTCACGTTATCAGTTTTTTCCCAGTTGATTAATGTATGGTAGCCACAAATAATTTTGGCTTCTTCCATCTCTTTAATACGACGTTTCACTTCATCCACGTCAATTTCTAATAAAGAGGCAATTTCTTCTGGTGTTAAACGACTATTCTTCTCGATTAATTTTAAGATTTGCTCGTTCACTTCTTTGAACATAGGCTTTCCTCCTTTAGTCGCGTCCGCAACTTTATGTACTTATCTATTGTACCCTTTTTTCGCTAGAATTCCTAAGAATTTATTGCGACTTTATGAAATTTATAAATATTATCAAAAAAACTCTCTTCCATGATAGAAGAGAGCTTTATTTCATTACTCTGCTGTTTGTTCAAAGTGAGCGACTAAGTCGTTGATGACTCCACTTGATACAATCGTATCGATTTGTTTCATCGCATGGTACACGCTATCTGATTTTGAAGAACCGTGTGATTTCAC
>CAJZJI010000174.1 GCA_916049935.1 uncultured Streptococcus sp.
GATTTCAATTGTTTCAAACGTTCCTTATGCTTCACTCCAAAGCGTTGTTCTTCATCGACTATAAGGAGTCCTAAGTCTAAAAACTGCACGTCTTTTGAAAGCAGACGATGCGTCCCGATGACGATATCCACCGCGCCTTTACGAAGCTTTTCAATCGTTTCCTCTTGTTCTTTTTTACTACGGAAACGACTTAATAATCCAATGGTAAATGGATAATCCGCGAAGCGTTGTACGAAATTCTCGTAATGTTGCTCGGCAAGAATCGTTGTTGGTACCAAAACGGCCGCTTGTTTTCCATCCATGACTGCCTTAAAAACTGCACGCATGGCTACTTCCGTCTTCCCGTATCCAACGTCCCCGACAAGCAGACGGTCCATCGGTTTGTCTTTTTGCATGTCTTCCTTAATTTCCGCAACACTGCGCAATTGGTCTTGTGTTTCTGTGTATGGAAAGGCTTGTTCGAATTCTTGTTGTTCCACCGTATCACGGCTAAACGCATACCCTTTTTCGGCGTCACGTTTGGCATATAATTCGATGAGTTCATCGGCGATATCTTCAATCTTGGCTGTTACTTTGCGTTTTGTCTTCGCCCATTCCGTACCACCCAATTTATTGAGTTTTGGAACTTTGGCATCAGACGACACATATTTTTGAACGAGCTTAATTTGAGAAACTGGAACGAATAAATTCCCGCCATCTTGATAGTGAATCGACATGTAGTCTTGGTGGATGCCGCCGATTTCGAGCGTCTCCATCCCTTGGTACACACCGACCCCGTGATTCACGTGAACCACATAGTCCCCAACAGCTAATTCGGTATAGCTCTTCAAGCGTTCCGCGTTCGAGATTTTTTGATTTCGCGGTGCGCGTTTTGTGAGTTTATTGAACAATTCGCGTTCCGTTAAGATAGCAAATTTATCTTCTGGCAGTTCAAAACCATTGTGCATCTTGCCCACCATGATTTGAAGTTGCCCTTCAAGAACAGCTCCGTTTGAAACCACACTTTGGATGTCAAAATCCGCAAAGGTTTGTTCGACCTTTTGCGCGCGTTTGGCATCATCGACTAAGACGATAACGGTCGCGCCTTGTTTCTTCCAGCGGTCTGCTTCGACTTTCACCATCGGCATTTGCGAGAAGAACTGCGTCATCGTACGTGTCGTAATCGGATGAATCGCATCAAGCGCGAGTCTTCCGAGCCCTTTTTGGAAAATGGCTAAATATGTTCTCGAGAGCGGACTTTCTTTTAGCACTTTTCGTCCATCTTGAACAAGCGACAATCCAGAAGCAATCGCACCCGTTTCAATATGGTGCGTCTTCCAATAGCCTGCCTCTTCTTCCAAGGTTTTGCTTTTTTCGATAAAACGAGCGTAGTCATCAATAATGAGGTACGCATCTTTAGAAACATAATCTAATAAGCTAGTCTTCTCTGGATAAATACATTCCAAGAAGTACGTTAAGTTCGATGGGATTTCCCCATTTTCTAATTGTGCATCGATAGCTTGTTGAATATTAGAGACTTGGTCTTTTCGCTCTGGACTTTGAGCCGCCTTCACGTCCTTCTCATAGAGCGCGTGGATTTTGGCTTGCGCCTTCCAGACTGCTTCCTTTTGAAGTGGCAAATCTGTGGCTGGTAAAATGCGCACTTCGTTAATCACATCCATCGAACGTTGCGTCTCCGCATTAAATGCACGAATCGAATCCACTTCTGTATCAAAGAAATCCAGACGTAGTGGATATTCTTGGTCGAGTGGGTAAATATCGACGATACTTCCACGAAGCGCAAATTCACCAGGAGTTGCCACCATATTTTCACGGCGATATCCTAATTCCACTAACTGCTCTACAAAGGCATCCATCGATTCGATTTCAGACCCTATCGCCAGTTCAATCGAGCTCTTCTTCCATACCGCTGCTGGCACTAAGAGCTTTTGAATCCCAGATAGCGGCACGATAACGATCCCTTTTTCACCACGACTTAAGAAATCGAGCGTGCGAATGCGTTGGCTCACCACATCTGGCGACACCACTGAGAAATCCGCAGCAAGCGACTCTTCTACAGGGAAGAGATGGACAACCTCATCGTCATACCACTCCGATAACTCTTCGTAGGTTTGCGTTGCTTGTAAGAGTGTTGGTGTCACAATCACTAATTGTTTGTCCAATTTCTCAAACGCACAAGACTCGGCCAAGTGCTTCACAGAACCGCTAAGACCTAGCACAAGTTGACTCTCATGCAAATCAAGAGTATCGAACCACTCTTTAAATCCTTTCAGTTTACTAATTGTTTGGTGCAATAATTGCATAATTTTCTCCTTTTTCCAACGACAAAAAGAGACCGCAAAAAAATTTTGCAGCATCTCTTTTCTATGGATTAATTAAATTGATTCATTGTTTTGACAAAATCGCTCGTTTCAATCCACGAACGAATCGCATCGACACTCTTTTGCACGGCAAAAATAATGTCCTCTTCTTCCTCTTTTTCAAAACGGTTGAGCACATGTCCTACGACCGTACGCCCATCTTTTGGACGACCAACCCCAACCTTAATACGGTTAAACTCGCTCGTCCCGAGGCACGAAATAATACTCTTGATTCCGTTATGTCCTCCGGCACCGCCTTTTTGACGAAGACGAATCTTTCCAACCGGCAGATCCATATCATCATAAACAACAAGCAAGTCTTCGATTCCAATTTTAAAATAATTCATCATCGGACGAATCGCTTCACCCGATAAGTTCATAAACGTCAACGGCTTCATGAAGATGACTTTTTCGCCACCGATTTGCACCTGCGCAAATACCGCATCGAAGAGCGCCTTATCAAAATCAAACTTCTCTTGATAGGCCACTTCATCCATTGTCATGAACCCGACATTATGTCTTGTCCCTTTATACTTTGCTCCAGGATTCCCTAGACCAACGACTAATTTCATACTTTCACCTATTCTTTTTTCTTCTATTTTGCTATTATACCATACCCCTACAACTTCCCGTTATTAATTCACTTTTTCACGAAATTGTGTTTTTTATGTATTATTTGTCATAAAAGGGGACTTATGA
>CAJZJI010000175.1 GCA_916049935.1 uncultured Streptococcus sp.
CCAACGATGAATGGAAAACCAATCGATAATAAGATGGAGAAGAGTATTGCCAACTACCTAATCGTGTATGTACTGTTCTTCCTTGTGTTATTACTATGTGTGTCATTTGAAGCAGGCGATTTTACAACAGCCTTCTCAAGTGTGGCCGCAACCTTTAACAACATCGGTCCGGGGCTTGGTCAAGTAGGACCTACAAGCAACTTCTCAATGTATTCTGATTTCAATACTTTTGTACTTGCGATTGGGATGATTGCAGGACGTTTGGAAATTTATCCAATCATCATGCTTTTCTCACCAACAACAATGAAGGCATTTGCACGTCGACGTTAACCATTTCTTAAACAAATAAATAAAGAACTTTAAGGAAAGTACATTTTTTTCTTAAAGTTCTTTTTGTATACTATAGGTGTAACGAGTAAGTTACGATTTAAAACAAAGGAGGTTCATTCATGAAGAAATGGATGAAAGCAACCGCAATTGTTCTTGCTTTGATGGGATTATCCATGAAGAATGCATATGCCATCGATACAACGACAGTCAATGAAAAATGGGGAAAACCAACCGTGGTCTATGGTGGTGGACTCAGTGAAGCGCAAATAAAACAAACATCAGAATTATTAGGCATTAAAGATTCAAACACCGTATTAACCGAAACGGCTACTGGACAAGATTTAATCAAATATCTTGGAAGTGGTGACGGGAATACGTCTGTCATGATTTCATCTGTGATGGTTCAAAAGACGGATAAAGGCACAGGTGTAAAGGTGAAAATCAAGACGCCTGAAAACATCACACTGGTCACTGCCGAGCAATATGCCAATGCGGCGATTACGGCAGGTGTAACGGATGCCGAAATCGAAGTAGCAGCCGTATCGAAAGTAACCGGTGAATCCGCCTTAACAGGGGTGTATAAAGCCTTTGAAGCCAACGGAGTACAACTGGATGCCAAACGTACCGAAGTGGCGCAACAAGAGCTAGAAGTCACGAATAAAATCGCGCAAGAGAATGCCAATACGAATGGGTTCGATGCTTCAAAACTCGATAAAGCGATGATTGAAATCAAAAAAGAACTTGCGGAACTTAAACAAAAGCAAGGACAATTAGCGACAAAAGAAGATATCGAACGCATTATTAACGATGCTTTGAAGAACAACTCATTGCAAAATGTGATTTCTCAAGATCAAATTAATGCATTAGTCGCTTTTGCGCAAAACTATCAAAACACAAGTGCGATTGATTCCAAACAAGTATTAGAGCAATTAAATAGCTTGTCAAAATCAGTCAGCGAAAAGATTAACAGCTTAGTCGAACAAGCCAAAAACGAAGGATGGCTCGATAAGATCGCCCAATTCTTCCAATCGATTTTTGATGCCATCAAAAATCTCTTCTCACAAAACTAAAGAGTGAATCGTAAGCATGGAACAAATTTGTTTCATGCTTTTTTAGTGCTTAACATAGCACTCGATTTTAAATGGATATGGTATAATGGAGATAGGAAAATAGAATCAATAGAGGAGGGGTCATGATGCCTTCGAAGTATAGACAGTTACTGGTGTACGTTGTTGTTGCTGGACTCTATTATTTAATCCCTGTTTTTCTGATTCAAGATACAGGAAGTGCAATGTTCTTGCTATTGATTGGAATTCCGGTCATCGTCTTTGTGGTTTCAACGCTATTTTCGGTAAAGTTTGGATATTATTGGTATTTCCCGATTATTATTGGTCTCTTATGGATTCCGAATCTCTTTTTACTAAATGACTCTGCGGCCATTTATATTCTGATGTATGCAGTTGTCAGTCTCATAGGACAACTCATTGGATTGCTGTTCAAAAAATAGTTAAAAAATAACCCTGACCGTCGCTGGACAGGGTTTTGTGTTTGTATTTTAGAATAAGATTAAGAGTAAGCTGATTGTGATAATTAGTTGTACGACTAAACCAATCAGTGATAAATAAATTGGATCGATAGTTGATTCTGTGGCGCTCTTAAACATCGAAGACGTAAATGTCACAATGTAGAGTAGGATATGCGCGAAGAATACAATCAAGATTCCAACGAATAACCATACTGGACTGATGAATGTCATGACTGTTGCAACGGCAAGTAATACAATCGCAAGAACGTTCATTCCTTCGTATTGTGTCAACCAGTAGTTAAATACGTGTTGACGTTTTTGGAAGACGTGTTTCAATCCATATGATACGCTTGGGAACCCAAGGTAGAACACCGCGTAGAAGAGGATGAAGCGAATGAACATCCAAATGTAGTTTGGTGTGCTTGTTAAGCTAGGTAAGATTGAAATGTCGGCGAATAATTGGTATTGACCAATCAGTGAATGAATTAAGTGAGTTGTCACGAATGCAGACATTACTGTTGCCAAAATAATTAAGGCATATCCGTAAGTACGGCTATATTGACGCTTACGTGAATAGTGATTTGTTGGTTGGACTAAACGTTCTCCAAAGAATGTGAAGAAGCGTTTGAATTTATTCCATGCACCAGCATAGGCTAGGCGATTATTCTTCACACGGTTTTCTTGTGAGCTACGGTTATTGTCTTCTTCAGGAATACTTGTTTCTACTTTCGTGGTAAACGATGGAGTAGGTTCGTTATTTTCGTCTAAAAGGTCTGTTTGAACGCCTTCATTTGGTTCAATTGACACCGGTTGTGAGAGTTCGTCTTGAACAGTTCCACAGTAAGGGCAGAGTGTTTCTTGTTCGTCAATCATCTCATGACAGAATGGACATTGTTTCATGAATCTTCCTCTTTCTATGTCTAATAATTTTCATTGCTATTGTATCATAATTTCACTATAAAAAAAGACTAGGAACTCCTAGTCTTAGCGTGGCATCTTTTCAGATGAGTAGGTCGTGTTCACATCACGAACTACAAACAGCTACATCCGGTAGTGTGCCAAAGCACTCCTGTTCCACATAACTCGCAGTCTCTAATGTACTGCGTGTCGCCTCATCGCATAGAATACATTATAGCAGAGGGTGTGTGGAATGTCATGTATGAACTATTTTTCGCGGATTACTTCGATTTTGTAGCCATCTAA
>CAJZJI010000176.1 GCA_916049935.1 uncultured Streptococcus sp.
TTCTTTTCATGATTTCAAGGTATAATAAACGTATCACAAGTTAAAGGAGAAAGTGTATGAAAGTTTGTTTTATTGCAGCTGAAGCAGCTCCCTTTGTTAAAGTAGGAGGGTTAGGAGACGTTATTGGTTCTCTTCCAAAAGCCCTTCGTGAATTAGGCGTAGATGCACGTGTTATTTTACCTTTGTATTCTAGTATTAACCGCGAACGTTTTGGTTTAAAATACAAAGCATACCAATTTGTTGATTTAGGTTGGAGACATTCGTATTGTGGAATTTTCGAGACTGAAGTGGACGGAGTTCCTTGCTATTTTGTAGATAATGAACAATATTTTAATCGTGACAGTATTTATGGACAAGCAGATGATGGAGAACGTTTTGCTTTCTTCTCAAAAGCAGCTCTTGAAATCCTACCTGCTCTTGATTTTAAACCAGATGTTGTGAATGTAAACGACTGGCATACAGCACTTTCTGTCATTTACTTAGACGTGTTGAAGAGTAGTGAAGCAGAATTCTATAAAGATATGAAGAGTGTGCTTTCGATTCATAATATTGAATTCCAAGGTCGATTCAATCCATATGAAATGGGAAATCTATTTGGATTAGAAAATAAATATTTTGACGCACTCATTTACAATGGGGACGTGAACTTACTAAAAGGTGCGATTCAATTGGCGGACCGCGTGAATACAGTAAGTGAAACATATGCTCGTGAAATCTTGGACCCTTATTTCTCATATGGACTCGACAAGATTTTAACTGTTGAACAAGGAAAATTAAGAGGAATCTTAAACGGAATTGATGTGGATAAATTCAATCCAAAAACAGACCCAATGATTCCTGTAAATTACGACTTAAAAACATTTGAAGATAAGGTTCAAAATAAATTAGCATTTCAAAAAGAGATGGACTTAGAAGTGAATGCCGATATTCCTTTAATTGGAATGGTAACACGACTTACTCATCAAAAAGGAATTGACTTAATCTTACAAGCAAGCGAAGAAATTCTTAAAACAGGTGCACAATTAGTCATTCTAGGGACAGGGGATGCTCATTACGAGAGTGCCTTACGTTCACTAGAACATTACAGACATGATCGTGTACGCAGCATTTTATTATTCTCTAATGAAATGTCTGCAAAGATCTATGCAGCAAGTGATTTATTCTTAATGCCTTCTAAAACAGAGCCATGCGGATTATCACAACTGATTTCAATGCGCTACGGAACAGTTCCTGTTGTTCACCGTGTTGGGGGATTACGTGATACAGTTATTCCATTTACAGGAGTAGAAGGAAATGGGTTCACGTTCGAAAGCTTCCAAGCTGGCGATATGATGGATGCGATTTATCGCGCTGTGACATGCTTCTATCAATCACCTGATGAATGGAAACAAATTATCAAGAACAATTTACAAAAAGATGTAAGTTGGGAACAGTCCGCTAAGAAATATTTAGACTTATACCATGAAGTGGTATAAAAAATAAGAAGGAGGCTCTTAAATGGTCGAAAAAAGTTTAACAAGTCGTGTTGAAACTTCATTAAAGAATCAATTTGGTGTAACCATCTCAAACGCTAGTAAGAGACAAGTATACGAAGCAATGATGAGATCTGTACGTGATATTTTAATGGAGAAGAAATTCAGCTATGAACAAACATTAAAACAAACACGACAAAAACGTGCGTACTATATGTCAATGGAATTCCTAGTGGGACGTACGCTCCGCAATAATTTATTCAATTTAGGAATTGAAAAAGAAGCAAAAGAGTTCTTAAGTGAACATGATTTTTCACTTGACGAAATTTACAACATGGAACCAGATCCAGGTTTAGGAAATGGTGGTTTAGGACGTCTTGCGGCTTGTTACTTAGATGCTTTAACAAGTAATGAATATCCAGTTACAGGATTCTCAATTCTTTACGAATATGGGATTTTCAAACAAGTCATTACAAATGGTTGGCAACAAGAATTCCCAGATCAATGGTTAGACCTTGGAAAATATGGCTTAGTGTATCGTAATGATGAAGAAGTTGAAGTACGTTTTGGTGGAGAATTAGAGCAAGTCATGACTGAAATTGGCTTAAAAGTGAACCACAAAAACTATACTTCGATTCAAGCGGAACCATATGATTTATTAATCTCTGGTTATGATGCTTCAGCAGTAAACACACTCCGTTTGTGGGAAGCAAAAGCAAAAACTGGTTTCAATATGAAACTATTTGAACGTGGCGAATATTCTAAATCATCAGAAGCAGAAGCAATTGCGTCTTCTATTTCGAAGTTATTATATCCAGCCGATGTAACAAACGAAGGTAAAGAGTTACGTATTAAACAACAATACTTCTTTATCAGTGCTTCATTACAACAATTAGTGAAAAACCATTACCGTGAATTTGGTACATTAGAGAACTTCTCTGAACATGTAGCCCTTCATATTAATGATACGCACCCTGCAATGGGCGTTGCTGAATTAATGCGCTTGTTAGTGGATGAGTATGGCTATGGATGGGATAAAGCGTGGGAAATCACGACGAAGACATTTGCGTATACAAACCATACCATCATGGCAGAAGCATTGGAAAAATGGCCAGTATCCTTATTCCAACCAATTCTTCCACGTATTTACTCAATCATCGAAGAAATTAATAGACGTTTCTGCTTATGGGTCATTGAACAAGGAAAACAATATACATTACGTGATACAGCGATTATTTATGACGACATGATTAAGATGGCCAATCTTTCAATCGTAGGTAGTCATTATGTAAACGGGGTATCAAAATTGCATAGTGATATTCTTGTTCGTGATACATTTAAAGCCTTTAATGATTTATATCCAGGTAAATTCGGTAATGTGACAAACGGGATTGCGCACCGCCGTTGGTTAGGACAAGCAAACCCAGAACTTGCTACTTACTTAGAAAATTTAATCGGAGATGACTTCATTAAAGAGCTCTCTGGCATTTCAAAATTGAATGCTTATAAAGATGATGAGAAAGTGCTGAAAG
>CAJZJI010000177.1 GCA_916049935.1 uncultured Streptococcus sp.
TTGCCTCGATAATATTGTCTTCCAATTGCTCTCTTTCAAAATCATCGAATTCTTTAAAGGCTTGTTGCGTTTTCAATTGCTCTAATACAACAGCATTTTGCTTAGTGGCAGATACTAAATACATTCCACCAATTTCCAAATCAGAAAGTGCAAATAAATTATTCTTAGTCGTTTTCTTTCGAAGGAGTTTGCTAATATTTTGCTGTTCTTTATTTAATTTTTCAATTACTGGGAAGTAATGCTCCGAAATGACAAAAAGGCTATGCAGTAAAAGATTAAACACATTCCAATGAAGATTCTCTTCCAACTCTTCTACAATCGCATCGATAATGTATTCATTTTGACTATTTGAAATCGTAACAATTTGATTTTGACGAACAATGAATGTTAACGGAATCGTTTCATAGTGGTTCTCTTCTTTAGACAAGTTTAATACATTATAAATAACAACCAGCGTTTTCGTTCGACGGTTGTATTCCATATGTGCTCGCTCATTTTTATCCAGTGCATATTCAATCATTTCATCATCAATTTCATACGTATCATAAATGGATGAGTATTCACTAATCAAATCTGAATTGATGTTAATCCAAGTATTATCTCCAAAGTGCATTACGCTCATTTAAACCCCTCCTTCGTATAGAATGCTGTATTAGTATAACATAATTTCTTTTTTTGACTAAAAGGAAAGCATGTCAACGTTCCAAAATAGACCATTTGACATGCTTTTCATTCATATTTTCTTCCTTTTAAATTAAGAGATTGATTCCCAATTTCCTTATTCTTTTCCCACTATTTTTGCGTTGGTTCACTCGTCGTCTCACTAGGAGCTTCTGTTGTAACTTCTTGAGAGGTTGTAGCTTGTGTTTCAGAAGCACTAGTGCTCTTTTCCTCGGTACTCTCCTGCGTAGAAGTAGATGTTGTCTCTGAAGTGCTTGATGACACTGTTGTAGCTTCAGTAGATTTTTCCTCTACTTTTTTGTCTAAAATAGAGCTCTTTGGAATACTATTATCTTTATCTGCTTCATCTAAAGTGCCTTCAGAGAAGTCTTTTGCTTCCTCTAAAATACTTAACTCATCAGCAGAAGCCGGTGTCATAATCTCTTTTAGATTCTTACCAATTGTTCCTTCAACTTTACCATTAAAATTCTTGTGCGCTTCTTTAATCGCTAATTTAGTACGATAAGATTCAATAATGAGCGCTTCAACGGCTGTCGTTCCAAAGTTCAAGCGAGATCCCATATATCGTTTGATGAGGCTAGCCACTTCTTCTCTTAAAGCAGATGGTAATTCTTGGTCTAGTACGTGTTGTGTAAGGAAGTATAAATAGCGCATCCCTTCAATACTAATGCGATCGTTAGCATCCCGTAATGCTTGAATTAATGAAGCAATTGCATTCACTTGCGCTTCTTTTCCACTTTCTCTTGCTTTTGTAGCTAAATCTCTTAGCTCATCCGCAGTAACTCCGTAGTCTTTCAATGATAACTCACTAATCTTACGAATTGTTTCTTCATGAGTTGCATTCATCTTTTGCTCTTGCGGTGTTACCGAATTTTCAACATCTTGTTCTTTATTCACGACTTTCTTTTCAAAGTTTTCTAGTCCTTTAACAAAGCCTTCTGTTGAATTCCCTTTTTGTTGTACTTGCTCTTTATATTCATTTAAAGCCACTAAAATTCGATTTAAAGTAACTGGATCATCTTTGTATTTCTCTTGTGCGTGAGTTTTCACCTCGTCAATTTTTTGAAACACTTCTTCTTCATTTAAATCCCCTGCCACAAATGGTGGAACGATTCCAGGCAATTTATTTTTTTCGTAAGCTTCAATCCCATCTTTATTCACGATATTCATTGAATGACTATGGTCACCGTGTGGAATATCAAAACGTCCATTGACAATGCGGATCGCTGTACGAGAAATCCCCATACGTCTTGCAATCAAATCAATTTCCTGTGAAAGTCTCACTTCAGCAGGGATCGATGGATCAGAATTTGGTACTTCAAATCGTTTCAATGGAATGACCCAAGGATGGATATGATTTTTATCTTGCCCTTGCTCCATATTTTGAAAGGCAAATACTTTTCCAATATATTCACCTTGATCATTGGTAACTGATTCGAATTTGATACTATCTCTTTCTACACCATATGCATACGTAATATAATCCAAATATTTTTGAATTTCAGGAGATTGCAAAGTTAATTCTTTATCTCCTGGTGTCGTCATATCTGTTGTAGACGTTTGAACGGTAGGTGTTGTAGCCGTACTATTTTGATGTTGTCTTGAAGGAGTAGAGGCAGCAGCAACTGTCCCACTCGTTCCTCCTCCACGATGAGACGTAGGTTCATCGTCAAAAGTATAATTGGTACTTCCATCCCCACAGTCTAGTACATCATGGAAATGATCCCCATGAGGAATTCGGAGTAATTTACAAGTCCTCTTTTTCCCCGTTTCATCTTCTCTAGTAACGGTTTGAGCATTTGCCAGTTGTGAACGATAAATAAAGTGATAGTGATCACCGTGTCTCACCACAAACCCTAATTCATTTTCACTCACAATATCTTTTGGATTAAAGACATAATCATCATCTGAATGGTTGTTTTGGCTAATTTGTTTCTTTTGCTCATAAATCGCATCAGAAGGTGGAGTCCCAAACACAAAATGGTAATGGTCTCCATGTTTCTTTAGATACCCATTTTCAAAAACTTCTCCCACAATTGTTTTAGGTTTATTCTCTTTAATTTCCTTTGCAGCTTGTTCATACTTCGCCATCTGCTCAGGAGAAATCGTCGTTTGTTCAACCGTACTTTCTGCTACTTGATTCACTTGACTTTGTTGATTGGCTAAAATCATTCCTGAAGCGAAGACAAGCCCTAAGGCAACTGCTCCACCTAGAAATACCTTCTCTTTTTTATTCATTCATCTCCCACTTTCTTAAATCGTAAGTTTTACGTTTTAGAGTATACTATTTGAGGGGGAGTGCTCTCAATAAAGATATTC
>CAJZJI010000178.1 GCA_916049935.1 uncultured Streptococcus sp.
CCTGTAATTTCATTTCTACGGCTTTATTTTTAGTATCGACTGAATAAGCAACACGTTTTTTTGCCATAAAAATACACCTCCATGAGCATTTGATAATATTGTATCAAATCCAACTTGGAGGTGTTTTTATTTAATTCTCATTTACGGGGGTCAGTGCCGTCCACCTAACAGGGTGGTTCTTTTTCTGTTTGAATTTTATCGTTCCATTATTTTTCGTACGAATTCAATTTGCTCTTGGTTGCAGTATTGTCCCACTTTATTTTTCAGATTCAAATGGAATACATGCCCTTGAGGCTTCTTTTTCTCCCCATATTCTTTAAACACGACTTCCACGCCCTTCTTCTCCAACACTTCCTTCAAGCGATAAGAATGCTTCCGTAAGAAGTCTCCATTACTCGTTGTTAGATGAACTGGAGGAAACTCTGAAGTAATATATTGCGCTGGGCTCATTTGCTTCACTGCTTCAACGGTCGGTTTTTCTCCAAGTAAATCCGAAAGAAACGGCGTCAACGCGCGTCCTTGTTTCTTCCACTCCACTTCCATATCAAACACTCCACAGTTTAACAACAATCCTTTTGGAATAAACCTTTCATCTACTTTAACCCCTGGAAAACTGTTCGCATAGGCTTCGTTCAACTGAACAGCCGTATACGCCGTCGCTAAATGCGCTCCCGCAGAATCTCCCACAAAGAACAGATTCGAGATATCCAAGCCGTATTCTTCTGTATGCTCTACAACCCACTCCACCATAGCTCCAACATCTTCTAAAGGAGCTGGAAAAGTGTGCTTTGGCGCAAGTCGGTAGCTAGCATTCACTACCGCAAATCCTTGAGTAGCTAAATACATACAATACGGAGCGTATACCTTCTTATCCCCGTAAACCCAAGCACCGCCGTGAATATTAAGCAACACTGGCAATTTGCCTTCCGCATCTTTTGGACGATAGAGATCCAGCAGATGCCACTTGTCGCAGGATCCATAAGATACATCTTCAATAGCCTCCACATCAGTCGGTGGAACCCAACCCAAGTCTCGTTTTAAGTCCCCAATCGTAAATAACGTACGGACAATATGACTCGTAAGTGACATTGCGAAACCTCCTTTCCTGTTAACGTTACTCATTTCTTTCTAAAAATGGTGTTACTAATTCCATCCACTCCAAGGGAAGATAAGTGGATAAATAACCATGATTATATCCCTTTGCTTCATACAGCGTGCAATTAGGATGCATTTGTTGAAATAGCTTTGCCGACTCCTTCACGCACTTCATTTCTTTTTCTCCATAAATATAGAGAACCTCTGCTGAACTATCTGAAATCGCTGGTTTCAATTGATAACCGGCCATATAGGTGTTATAAATCGTTACTAATGTTTTCATCGGCAATCGTGGCATATCCTCCAAATAGTACCTTTCTAATTCTTCTGGATAAGCCATCTTAGGATACATCTTTCTCATGAGTTTTAGTTGCATTTTACAGGCAGTCTTACCGAACATCAACTTGCCAAAACATTTTACAAACAAGATACTCATTTTCGCTAGTTTCGGTTGTGGAATGCAGAGGCTTCCATCAATAATGGCTTTATCAGCTATATGAGAATCTAACGAAAGTAACTCCATGACAATTTGCCCCCCAAGAGATACGCCGCCAATAGCAAATACATGGCCATCGCATTGTTCTTTTATATACGCCAGAATTTCCTGTGCAGATTGTTCTGTGGACACATATTCTTTTTGATACTCCTCACCATGACCATCTAGCACTGGTAAAATCACATGGTATCTATCTGACAGAAGACGTGCTTGTCGCAAATAATTCCACCAGGAATTCCCTCCACCATGAATCAATACAATATGAGGATTATGATTATCTCCAAATTCATGAAATTTCATCATAAAGCCCTCCTTTCCAGCATCAAATCTCTTTTATTCTACACAAAAAAGGTCGGACTGGATAGTCCGACCTTTAAACATGTCATTAAAAATTATTTTAATGTTACTGAAGCGCCAACTTCTTCTAATTGAGCTTTTAATGCTTCAGCTTCTTCTTTAGCTACGCCTTCTTTTAATACGCCAGGAGCGCCATCAACTAATGCTTTAGCTTCTTTTAATCCTAATCCAGTTGCTTCACGAACAACTTTGATTACTTTAATTTTTTGGTCTCCAGCAGAAGTTAATTCTACAGTGAAGTCAGATTTTTCTTCTGCAGCTTCACCAGCGCCACCTGCTACTACAGCTACAGGAGCTGCTGCTGTTACGCCAAATTCTTCTTCGATAGCTTTTACTAAGTCGTTTAATTCTAATACAGTTGCTTCTTTAATGTCAGCAATGATTTGTTCAATGTTTAATGCCATTTTTAATTTCCTCCATTTTTTGGTTGTTTTTATAATTTTTGTTTTGTGTTTTTTAAAGTTAGCTAGCTAGCTTTATTAAGCTGCTGCGCCATCTTTTTGATCTGCAACGGCTTTGATTGCCAATGCAGTGTTGCGAACTGGTGCTTGTAATACTGATAATAGCATTGAAAGTAACCCTTCGCGGCTTGGTAATTTTGCAAGAGCTTCGATTTCTTCTTTTGAAGAAACTTTACCCTCAACAACACCTGCTTTAATTTCTAAAGCTTCAACTTTTTTAGCAAAGTCAGCTAAGATTTTAGCAGGAGCTACTACATCATCGTTACTGAAAGCTACAGCTGATGGTCCTTTGAAAATGTCATCCATTCCTTCTAAACCAGCTTCTTTAGCTGCACGTGATAAAATGCTGTTTTTAACAACTGCAAATTGTACACCTGCTTTACGTAATTCTGCACGTAGATTTGTTGCTTCTTCTACAGTAATTCCTAAATAGTCAACAACAACAACTGATGATGCGTTTTTGAACTGTTCAGCAACTTCTGTAACTAGTTGCGCTTTTTTAGCAATGATTGCTTCACTCATCTTCGTTTTTCACCTCCTGAAATTTAGGTAGGGCATAAAAAA
>CAJZJI010000179.1 GCA_916049935.1 uncultured Streptococcus sp.
GACGTGTGCTCTTCCGATCTCTGCAATAACTACGATTGATAAAATATTAGGGATGTAGAAAATAATTCTGAAGAAGTTGTTTCCGCGAATCTTTTCTGTTGAAAGGATTGCCGCGAAAAGAACTGCCAATACTACTGTAAAGAGTGTTACCACTACGATTAGTAAGATTGTGTTCTGAATCGTTCTAAAGAAATTTTCATCTTGCCATAAGATTTTAAAGTTATCCAATCCAACAAATTGTTGATTGTTTGAGAATCCGCCCCATTTGAACATGGACATGCGGAATACTTGAATCGTTGGGTAAATTAAAAACGTAAAGAATAAAATTAGTGCAGGTAATAGACACACGAGAATAAATAAATTTCTCTCTCTTTTTCTACGATTTTTCATCGTTCTGCCCTCTTTCAACCATTTTTAGATAAAATGAGAGTGGGCGGAAGGAATTTTCATCCTTGAAAATTGCTTCGCATCCCACTCTTATTTAATTCATTCTATTTGAATTATTCAACTGCTGCTTTTAGTTTTTGGCTAACTTCTTCTACAGATTTTTGCCATTCAGCAACTGTTTTTTGACCAGATGCTACAGAGTCGATTTGACCATATAATGTGTCTTTCATGCTTACGCCTTCAACAGGTTTAGTAGCTACGAAGTTACCATTGATTACGCCATCAACTTCATCTACAACTTTGTATAATGATTTCAATTCATCAGGTAACTTAGCTGTTACACCTTTAATTGGTTGAGCTGCGTTGTATTTAGCAAAGATTTCTGCTGCTTTGTCAGAGTATAAGAATGATAAGAATTCTTTAGCTGCTTCTTGGTTCTTAGATTCTTTTGGAACCCAGATGTGTTCGAAGAATGAGTAAACATAACGTTTGCCACCTTTTTCGATTGCTGGTGCAGCTGTCATAGACCATTTGAATCCTTCTGCACGAGGTGCTTTAGCCATTTCCCCAACTACCCAAGTACCGTTTGGCATGAATAAAGCTTTGTTGTCTAAGATTAATTGTTGGTTCTTAGTGAAGCTTTGTGGGTTTGCGTTTGCTACTGTTGAAGGTTCAACGTTTTGTAAGAATGTTCCTAATGCTTCAAAAGCTTTAGTTGCGCCTTCAGAAGTGAATGCTCCTGTGTCATATTTCATTGCTTTGTTGAATAAATCAACGCCTCCAGCGTTTGCTAATAATGCTGGGAAGAAGCTATCTAAGTATCCAGATACTGGATAAGTGAATAATGAAATGCCATCTTTCTTAGCTTTTTCAGCTAATTCTTTCATACCAGGCATATCTTTTGGAACTTCCCAACCTTTAGATTTGAATAACGCTTCGTTGTAGAATAATCCTGTTGGAGCGTAGAACATTGGTGCTAAGTAGTGTTTTCCGTCTCCGTAAGGGTCAGTTACTGTTGTTCCTAATACGTTGTTTAATAATTTTTCAGAAACTTTTTTGTCTTCGCCGTAAACTTTCATATCGAATAATCCAGTTAAGTCAGCTAAAGCTTTTTCTTTAATTAATGTTTCTGGTAAAGCTTTTTTACGTCCTAAAGCTAACATTACGATATCTGGGTAATCGCCAGCTTTCATTTGAGGCGTAATTTTATCTTCAATTTCCTTATCTTGAGTCAATTCCACTTTAACGTTTGGATTAGCCTCTTCATAAGCTTTGATGATTGCTGGCCACATTTCTGCGCCGTAACCACTTTCTAAGGCAGCTAATTTAAGAGTAACTTTCTCTTTAGCAGCTCCTTGTTGAGTAGTTGAATCTGTCTTACTAGTGCTGTTGCTATTATTTCCGCAAGCTGCTAAAGATACAGCTGCTAATAATGCTGCGCTTGATAGTAATACTTTCTTTTTCATGTTGTCTCCCCCTAGTTCTATTACTTTTTAAGACACTTTTAGTTTACAACGAAAAAACCGCTTTCACAATAACTATTTTGCTTTTGACTTGTACTATTTTGCTCTCTTTGGAAACGGTATCATCTTTCATTATTTTAATAAAGCGCTAAAAAACCTATCTACAAAAGGATTTCTCGTGTAGATAGGTTTCATTTTGTCTATTTTATTTAATTGGTAAAAATTTCTTCAAGATTACCATTGTTTGGTCCATAATGACTCCACTAATCAATAATGATACTACAGGTCCAATCGTTGGCCATTGTCCCAATATCGCGGCGATGATCACACAGCTCGCATCGATAAAGAACTTATTTTTAGGGATTGATGTTTTGAATTTCTCATGTAAAGCAAGCGTTGCGGCAATATACGGTCCAACTCCTAATTCAGCCAATGCATACACTGCACACCCCATGGCAATTAAGGCAATCCCTACTACCATTGCAACTGCTTTTACCGTCACATCCATTTCAGCAAGCGCCCTAAAATCGAACAGTTCAATAAAGAAGCTTTGTAGGAACATCCCTACAACTGTTCCAAATCCAATATATCGCCAGTTAATACTGAGCGTAATAGCAAGGAATACTAGAGAAACAATGATATTGCTTGTTCCCATATCCATTCCAAAAGTGTGATTTAAACCTTCCCACACAAGAACGACAACGTCAGCTCCTAATGTACTCGAAGCTGCCAGCTTTGCGCCTAGTCCGATTAAGAAACAGGCAATGACTAATAACACGAGTCGCAGTCCTAAATAATCTTTTTTCAATCTCATTCTCCTTATTCGGCCCAGTTTTCAGGACTCCACATCCGTCCATCCAACTCGCCATGTGCTTGTTCAATTCGTTTTGCTTGTTCTAATAGAAGAGTTTTTGCAGCCACAAGCAATGCACGTTCTTTATACTCTTTTGCTTCTAGAATCCATGCATCGAGTAGACTGATTTTCTCAATAATCTCCATATTGACTCTCCTCCCAATGACTTAGATGCATCTCGAGCTCCAATCTTTCATCCTGATTCTCTTGGATCCACTCTGCGATTTGTTCCCAGTGTACACCCTCCATCG
>CAJZJI010000180.1 GCA_916049935.1 uncultured Streptococcus sp.
GGCAATGGAATAATCGCAACGAGTGTCATTCGCCAATCCAGCATAAAGAACATCGTCGCTAAGGTCACTAACGCTGTAATCGAGGCATCAACAGCCGACATCACACCTCCGCCTGCAGTCATGACAATAGCACTCACGTCATTAGTCGCATGCGCCATTAAGTCCCCAGAGCGATACTTTTGATAAAAACTCGGAGACATGCTTGTAAAGTGTTCGTATAATTGATTTCTCAGTCTCTGGCCTAACGAGTTCGCAGTCCCAAAGATAAAGAGCCTCCATACAAAACGAAGCCCGTACATGGCTACTGCTGAAAGGAGCAATAACAGTAAGTTCCATAATAAAGACGACGTTGTGAGCGTCTTAAGGTCGATGGAATCGACAACTTCCCCAATCACTCTTGGCGGAATTAGATTGAATACACTGACTAGCGACAATGCAATAATTCCAATCGTGTATCGTTTCCACTCTAATTTAAAAAACCATGATAATTTCTTTAATAAATACATTTCTCTCTCCTTTCACGCGTCAATCTATTGTACTATAGTCGTCTTTCTATTTCATATGATACGTTCTAAAAAAGACAACCCTTCTCCAGATGGAAAAGGATTGCCTAAGGATTTTAATTTTTCTTTTGTGTTTGCGGATAAATCCATAAGAAGACAACTAATGCAATGACTGCTAGTGTCGTTACAAAAAGGATACTTGTTTGCCCTGCTGTTACTAAATTCGAATCAAACGAGCTGAAAATACGCGCGATAATCGTTGTCGAAATCGCACCAGTGAACTGTTGTAAAGTATTCACAATACTATTTCCGTCAGCTTGAATTTCTGGTTTCAACTGAGCTAATGAATACGTGACGTTACTTCCCATTACAAAGCCAATCCCTGTCATAAAGATGACGTTGAGGGCTAATAAAGGATAAATCGTCAAACCTGGGAAGAAGAAGCTGATAGAAACTCCCCCAATCACTGCAAAGATTAACCCTGTTAAGATTGGTTTTAGTGGACCTGATTTATCATACCAGCGACCAGATAAGGCTGAAAGAATGGCTACCATCGCAGCCCCTGGGAACATAAAGAGCCCTGCCACTGTGGCTGTTTCGCCCCACGCTAGTTGAATGTAGTTTGGATAAATAAAGGATAATCCAAGTACAATTCCTTGGAAAGCCAAGACGATATATAATGTTGCATTGAACGTCGCAAACTGGAACGGTTTAAACGACAAGAGTGCATTTTCTCGGTTAAAGTAGAAGAACGCCGCAAATGCCACGACCACTACTCCAAGATAAAGGACTGATAAATGTTCAATCGCCATTAGTAAACTTGCAAGGCCAATCCCTAATGTCACAAACGCCATCAAGTTGAATGGTTGTTTCTTCGGAGATTCTTCTGTTGGAATCGCCCAAAGTCCCATCACTAACGAGAATACTAAAAATGGAATCAATGCAAAGAAAATCGCACGCCATCCAAATGCGCTTGAGACGACACCGCCAAATGTTGGTCCAATTGGTGGAGCTAGTGCTGTTGTCATTGCTCCAATCCCAATGACGGTTCCATGTTGATGAAGCGGTACTTTCGATAATACGATATGGAACATTAGCGGAAGTGCAATTCCTGTTCCAATCCCCTGCATAAAGCGTCCGAGTAATAAAATTACTAAGTTTGGTGAGATACAGTCGATTAAGACTCCACCGATAAATAAAAGGTTCGATGCCAAGAAGAGTTGGCGAATCGTGTAGTTTCGTGTTAAATAAGCCGTAATTGGCACGACAATCGCAATGGCTAGTAAGTATCCAGTTGTTACCCATTGAATCCCTGAAGAATCCGTATTGAATTCTGTCATCAGTGTCGGGAAGGTAACGTTCATTGCGGTTTCAATCAACACGCCACAAAAGCTCATAATCGCCGTTGCGACTACTGCTGGAATGACATGCCATGTTTTTGTTTGGTTTCCCATTGAGTTCTCCTTTCTTTGCGTTATGATTGCCATAAAAAAACCGCAACCTTACTCGAGAGTAAGATGTTGCGGTTTAAATTATTTTATAACGCTGTTTCCTAACGTTTTTTCTTTAATTTTTTCAATTTATTTTGTTTTTGACGGCGTGCGTATTGTTGCATACCGATTTGAGCAAGTTTATTCGTACGTCCACCCATGCCCATTTGGTTCATCATGCCTTCTAGGCCTTTCATATTACCATTAGACATTTGGTTCATCATTTTCTTAGACTCGTTGAACTGTTTGATTAAACGGTTCACTTCTGCTAATGGACGAGCCGAACCTGCCGCAATACGTTTACGACGAGCTTGTGATAAGATATCTGGATTTTCACGCTCTTGTGGAGTCATTGATAAGACGATAGCTTTCATACGAGCTGTATCTTTTGGATCCACTTTTAAGTCGTTTAGACCAGCCATTTTATTTAACCCTGGAATCATCTTCAAGATATCTTCTAGTGGTCCCATCTTATTCACTTGGTCTAATTGGTCGATAAAGTCATTAAAGTCAAAAGTGTTGGCTTTAATTTTATCCGCCATCTCTTGCGCTTTTGCTTCATCGAAGTCTTGTTGTGCCTTCTCGATAAGGGTCATCATATCCCCCATACCAAGAATACGAGAAGCCATACGTTCTGGGTAGAAGATTTCGAAGTCTTCTAATTTTTCCCCACGACCTGTGAATTTAATTGGTTTTCCTGTAACAGAACGGATAGATAGAGCCGCACCACCACGAGTGTCCCCATCAAGTTTTGTAAGGATAACCCCTGTGATGTCCAAACGTTCGTTAAATGTTTGAGCCACGTTTACGGCATCTTGCCCTGTCATTGAGTCGACAACGAGTAAGATTTCGCTTGGATTTGCGACTGCCTTGATGTTTTGTAATTCTTCCATCAAGTTTTCGTCAATATGCAAACGACCGGCCGTATCGATAATCACTAAGTC
>CAJZJI010000181.1 GCA_916049935.1 uncultured Streptococcus sp.
AGACACAACTTTCTTGCTCAAACCATTCACGAAAAGAGGAAAAGAACATGAAAAACATTTTATTTGTAGTAGGTAGCTTACGTAAAGGTAGCTTTAACCACCAAATGGCAGAAAAAGCAGAACGTATTTTAGACGGAAAAGCAACTGTCACTTACTTAGATTACTCAAACCTTCCATTAATGAACCAAGACTTAGAAACTCCAGTATTACCTGAAGTACAAGCAGCTCGTGATGCATTCGGTAAAGCAGATGCAGTATGGATCTTCTCACCAGCGTATAACTTTGCAATTCCTGGAACAGTGAAAAACTTATTAGACTGGATGAGCCGTGCATTAGACTTATCAGATACACATGGGCCTTCAATTCTACAAGATAAAGTTGTAACGGTATCAGCAATGGCAAACGCAGGACATGAACCATTATTTGCAGCATATAATGCATTATTACCATTCATCCGTATGCAAGTAGTGGGTGAATTCACTGGTGCTAAAATTAACCCAGAAGCTTGGGGAACAGGTGTTGTGACTCTAGACGAAGAAGTAGTAGCAGGACTTGAAAAACAAGCAGAAGCATTATTAAATTCATAATTCAAACTAAAAACTTAACTTTTAAAAGCAGTCTCCATAGATTGGGGCTGCTTTTTTTGAACAATATGCGAACAGACATTTGCCCTAGACCTTCCTGTTATGCTAAAATTGTTCTGATATAGACAAAAAAGGAGCATCATTCATGTATGAATATTTAAACGGAGAGTTAGCGCATATCTTACCAACAGCAATTGTTGTCGATGTGCATGGCGTAGGGTATCAAGTGGTCTTTGCAAACCCATACCGCCTACAAGATTCTCTGAAGAAGCAAATTAAAGTTTTAGTACAACAAGTCGTTCGTGAGGATTCTATTACCTTATACGGATTTATTTCAAGCGAAGAACGCGAATTATTCCAACGTTTAATTAGCGTTTCTGGTATCGGGCCAAAGAGTGCGATGAGTATTTTAGCGAATGACGACACAGAAGGATTCGTGAACGCTGTAGAAAGTGGCAATGTCACTTATTTAACAAAATTCCCAGGCGTTGGGAAGAAAACAGCACAACAAATTATTTTGGACTTGAAAGGGAAGTTTGAAGCTGTCCCTGAAGAAACGACGAAAGCAGTTGTTTCAACAAACCAAACAACACTGGAAGAAGCAAAAGAAGCCTTACTGGGCCTTGGTTATTCTGCAAAAGAAATTACAAAGATTTGGAAGTCGCTGGAAGCAGCTACTCCAAGTACGACGCAAGAGGCATTAAAAGTAGCCTTTAAACTATTAATGAAATAATGGAGGATTATCGTGGAGGAAGAACGTTTTATTGACGGAAACCCGCTGGACGAGGGGGAAGTACAAGCCGAGTTATCACTGCGCCCACAGACGTTGCAACAATATATCGGTCAACAAAAAGTAAAAGAAGAGCTTGCCGTCTATATTCAAGCGGCTCGCAGTCGTTCTGAAGCCTTGGATCACGTGTTACTATACGGGCCTCCAGGACTCGGGAAAACGACACTTGCGATGGTCATTGCTAACGAATTAGAAGTCGGAATTAAGACGACGAGTGGACCAGCAATCGAACGTCCAGGAGACTTAGTGGCGCTTTTAAATGACTTGCAAGCAGGGGATGTCTTATTTATCGACGAGATTCACCGATTGCCACGTGTGGTGGAAGAGATGTTGTATTCAGCGATGGAAGATTTCTTCGTGGATATCGTGGTCGGACAAGGGCCAACAGCGCATCCGGTGCATTTCCCATTGCCGCCGTTTACTTTGATTGGTGCGACGACTCGTGCAGGGGCACTTTCTGCACCGCTTCGTGACCGTTTCGGAATTGTGGAACATATGGAGTATTACGATGAAGCATCTCTAGCTGAGATTGTTAAACGTAGTGCGAATGTTTTTGATAGTGAAATTAAAGAGGAAGCCGCTCTTGAGATTGCGCTTCGTTCTCGTGGGACACCGCGTATTGCGAACCGTCTCTTGAAGCGTGTACGTGACTTTTCTCAAGTATACGAAGAAGGCATGATTTCAAAAGAAATTACGCAGCAAGCCCTAAAAGTCTTGCGAGTAGATGCTAAAGGCTTAGACCATATCGACCGTAAATTATTGACGGCGATGATTGATTTATATGATGGCGGTCCAGTGGGACTTGGAGCCATTGCGGCGAACATTTCAGAAGATGCGGAGACAATTGAAGATATGTATGAACCGTATTTATTGCAAATTGGATTTTTAAAACGGACATCACGCGGACGTGTGGTGACGCCTGAAGGATATGCTCACTTAGGGCGCTTTTATCCTTTATCGTAAGAAAGGAACTAGAAATGAACTATACAACAAAAGATTTTGACTTCGATTTACCCGAAGAATTAATCGCGCAAACTCCATTGAAAGACCGTACGTCTTCACGTTTATTAGTGGTGAATAAAACAACACATACCATTGAAGATAAACATTTTTCTGATCTTTTAGAAGATTTGGAAGAAGGAGATACACTTGTTGTCAATAACACGCGTGTATTGCCAGCACGTCTTTATGGAACGAAAGAAGAAACAGGGGCTCATATAGAGGTCCTCCTATTAACGAATACGAAAGGCGACAAGTGGGAAACGCTCGTGAAACCTGCCAAACGGATGAAAGTGGGTAGTGTTGTTTCTTTTGGAGATGGTAGACTCAAGGCGACAGTTGTCGAAGAATTAGAACAAGGTGGACGTATCATTGAGTTTTCATACGAGGGAGTATTCCTAGAAGTGTTGGAATCTCTTGGTGAAATGCCATTGCCACCTTATATCAAAGAACGTTTAGAAGATAAAGAGCGTTATCAAACAGTGTATGCTAAAGAGAACGGATCTGCAGCAGCACCAACAGCTGGATTGCATTTCACAGAAGAGTTAATGCAACAAATCCGTG
>CAJZJI010000182.1 GCA_916049935.1 uncultured Streptococcus sp.
GGAGTTCAGACGTGTGCTCTTCCGATCTAGAAGAGCTATTCGAATTGAAATGTAATCATGAAATCAGTCACGGTTGTGGCTGATTTTTTAAATATTTATTAAAGTCAAAAAAGTCAAAAAAAGTCAGAGAAAAATATTGACCTTTCCTGACTAAAGGTGTATACTTAATTCATTGTCAAGAGACCACAAAAGGAGGAATGAAGATGAATATTGAAAAAATGACAACAACAATGCAACAAGCATTAGGCCAAGCGCAACAAATTGCGATGGTCCGTAAACATCAAGAAATAGATATTCCTCATTTATGGAAAGTATTTATGGAACCAAATCACTTTGCTAGAAATTTATATAGTGATTTACAAGTGAATGACAAAGAATTTGAGGAATTAATTGATAAAGAATTAGACCGTATTTCTGTAGTGGAAGGACAAAATGTCCAATATGGTCAAAGTATGAGTCAAAACTTATATCGACTCTTTACAGAAGCTGAAAAGATTAGAGAAAGCTTTAAAGACGATTACTTATCTACAGAGGTAGTTGTACTTGCGTTGATGGAATTACAAAATCATCCGTTGACTCGTTATTTAGTACAACATCACGTAACAAAAGAAAATTTGAGAGCTCGAATTGAAGAGCTAAGAGGGGGAGAACGTGTGACTAGTCAAAATCAAGAAGAACAATATGAAGCATTATCAAAATATGCACGTAATTTAAATGAAGCTGTTCAATCTGGTAAACAAGATCCAGTCATTGGACGTGACGAAGAAATTCGAGATGTTATTCGTATTTTATCTCGTAAAACAAAAAATAACCCTGTATTAATCGGGGAACCTGGTGTTGGTAAAACAGCAATCGTTGAGGGATTAGCTCAACGTATCGTTAAAAAAGACGTACCAGAAAACTTAAAAGATAAATTAATCTACTCATTAGATATGGGTGCTTTAATCGCGGGGGCAAAATACCGTGGTGAATTCGAAGAACGTTTGAAAGCCGTTCTTAAAGAAGTAACAAAATCAGAAGGACGCATCATCTTATTTATCGATGAAATCCACACAATCGTTGGTGCTGGTAAGACAGAAGGCTCAATGGATGCTGGTAACTTACTAAAACCAATGTTGGCTCGTGGTGAATTACATTGTATTGGTGCTACAACTCTTGACGAATACCGTGAAAATATGGAAAAAGACAAAGCGTTAGAACGTCGTTTCCAAAAAGTACTTGTTCAAGAACCAACTGTTGAAGATACGATTTCAATTCTTCGTGGATTGAAAGAACGTTTCGAAATCCACCACAGTGTAAATATTCACGATAGTGCATTAGTAGCTGCTGCGACTTTATCAAATCGTTATATTACTGACAGATTCTTGCCAGATAAAGCGATTGACTTAGTCGATGAAGCCTGTGCAACCATTCGTGTTGAAATGAACTCAATGCCAACAGAACTTGACGCAGTAACACGTCGTTTGATGCAACTTGAAATCGAAGAACAAGCGTTGAAGATGGAAAAAGATGACGCTTCTCAAAAACGTCTTGCTATTTTACAAGAGGAATTAGCAGAACAACGTGAAAAAGCCAATAACCTCAAAATGAAATGGGAAATCGAAAAAGAAGAAGTTAATAAAATCCGTAATAAACGTGAAGAAATCGACCGTGCTAAACACGAATTAGAACAAGCAGAGGCTGATTATAACCTTGAAAAAGCTGCTGAACTTCGTCATGGTCGCATTCCACAACTTGAACATGAGTTGAAAGAACTAGAAGATCAAAACAAAGCGAATGCTGAAAGCACGCAACGTCTCGTGCAAGAATCAGTAACTTCAGAAGAAATTGCTCGAGTAGTGGGACGCTTGACAGGTATTCCAGTAACTAAATTAATGGAAGGCGAACGTGAAAAACTTCTTCACTTAGAAGATATTCTTCATGAACGTGTCATTGGTCAAGATGAAGCCGTACAAAAAGTGGCTTCTGCAGTACTTCGTTCTCGTGCCGGATTACAAAATCCTAGCCGTCCAATCGGAAGTTTCCTATTCCTTGGACCTACTGGGGTTGGTAAGACAGAACTTGCTAAAGCTCTAGCAGAAGATTTATTCGACTCAGAAGACCATATGGTTCGTATCGACATGAGTGAGTATATGGAAAAACATTCAGTGTCTCGTTTAGTGGGGGCTCCTCCAGGATATGTTGGATATGAAGAAGGAGGCCAATTAACGGAAGCTGTTCGTCGTAATCCATATACAATCGTTCTTTTAGATGAAATTGAAAAAGCTCATCCAGACGTATTTAATATCTTATTACAAGTATTAGACGATGGACGCTTAACGGATTCTAAAGGACGAGTAGTAGACTTCAAGAATACAGTGATGATTATGACAAGTAATATTGGTTCACAATTCTTGCTTGAAAATCAAGGCGATACAATCGATGAAGAAACTCGTACAGCAGTAGAAGGTGTCCTAAAAGCAACCTTCAAGCCTGAGTTCTTAAACCGTATCGACGAAACAATCTTCTTCACACCACTTTCTAAAGACAATATTCGTGGTATCATTACGAAGATGTTGAAACAATTAGCCAAACGTGTAGAAGATCAAGAAATCGTCCTAAGCTTCACAGATGAATTGAAAGATTGGATTGCAGATAATGCGTATAATCCAGTGTATGGTGCTCGTCCAATTGCGCGTTACATCCAACGTGAAATTGAAACACCACTTGCTAAAGAAATCATCCGTGCAAGCATCCTTCCAGGCGACCAAGTGAAATGTGATTTAGGTATTGATCACGTAACATTTGAAGTCATTGGAAAAAATGAATAATCGGTAAAAAGAAAACGCAATGGACATTGTCCATTGCGTTTTTTTGTGCTTTATTTGTCTTCTTGAACACGACGTTTTCTAACTCCCCAGAATTGGAAGTAGTCTGTACGGATGGCACCGT
>CAJZJI010000183.1 GCA_916049935.1 uncultured Streptococcus sp.
GGGTTTAATCCCTTTCTAGTCACATAACATTTCGTTTTCTTTAATTTAGAATCTTTTAACGCAATTTCGCCACAATAGCCTGTTTGCATCATAATCTTCGATGGATAACGTGTATAAATCCCCACCACTTGCTTCACAGCGCGTTCTAAGATTTTTACAATCGTTCCGCTTGCGGCTTTATCGTTATAAGGATTTTCTTCTTGAACGATACGAATCGCAACTTTGTCTCCATCCATAGCGCCATGGACATCCGTTCTTGGAATAAAAATATCTGGTTTGCCTTCTTCAACTGTGACAAAACCAAATCCTTTATCGTTTAATCGGAATGTTCCTTCTAACGTACGATTTTTTTGATTGAATCCAAATTTACCTTGTCGTGTTAATACAATTTTTCCAGAATCTTCGAGGTCAGCTAATTGTTTCACTAAAATCTTAAAGTCCTTTGAAGCAGTAAATCCGAAATGCTCACTAATTTCTTGAACAAAAAAACTTTCGGATTCATGTTCCATAAAGAAAGCCATTAAGATTTCTTCTAATGATTGTCTCATTTCTTTACCTCCATTCTTGTTGATTTAGAAAAGAGAGAACAGTCTCTTGGAATTCCTTTCTAACAGGACTAACCGTAATCACGTGCCCTGCTTCTTCATACCAATGTAACTCCACTTGTGCGTTAACGAGTCCCTCTTTTAATTCGAGGGAGGACTCTGGATCGACAAGTGTATCTTGTTCCCCTTGTGCAATATAAAAACTTCCTGTCACTTCATCTAAATGCGAAGCAACGTCACTTGAAAATGATTGAATGTGTGCTAATTGTTTTTGTGCTTTTTCCTTCATTTCAGCTTCATCAAATGGTCGTCCTACATTTCTATAAGACGCCTTCGCATACATCATAAAACTTTGAAGCAGTCCTGGCAACTGAGGATTCCCAGAAGATACCGGCGAACAAAAAGTCCCTGCATATTCAACGAGATGTTCGGTTGCTAATTTTGTCGCCATAATACCGCCCATCGATAACCCGAAGGCAGCAACCGTATGAAATCCTTCTCCTCGAACAAAGTCGACAGCACGTTTGGCATCTTCGTACCAAGCCTCAGGAGAACTTGCCAAGATATCTTCCACATCTGGAGTTCCATGGCCAGAAAATACTGGAACATAGACTGCATAATCATGACGATGTAAAAACTGCGCTAGCATTCTCACATCGGCAGGCGTTCCTGTATAAGCATGAAATAAAATCACCGCTCTTGTATTGCTTTCTTTTCTTAACCATAGTGCTTCCATAATATTACTCCTCTAATCTGACAAATAAAAAAGTACAATTGGTTGGCTGTCCGAACAATTGTACTTAAATTTATTATTTTGATGAAATGTATGCTAATGCAAATGCTAATAACATGAAGATTGTTCCTAAAACAACTGTTACGCGAATTAAGAATGCCTCAAAACCACGTGCCTTTTGTTTACCGAATAATTGTTCTGCTCCACCTGTTAAATTCGCAGCATTTGTTTTTGAAGGTTGCATTGCAACAACAATAATTAACAATACGCATACCACAACCATCAGTGATAAAATTAAACTGTACAAAGGATTCCCTCCTTAACTAAAATTCTTTTCAATTTTAACATAAAAACTACGATAATTCTACTCTTTCACGCGAAATACTATGAATTCGAACTACAATTAAAAATGTTGAAAACATGGTATAATAAAAAAAGACACAATGAATGGAGTGACGGAATGAAAGGTTTTGTATTTTTTGATTTGGATGGAACTCTCTTGAACGGCGAATCCAAAGTCGATAAAGCTACCGCAGAGGCTATTCAAACATTAAAGGACAATGGGTATGAACCCTTTATCGCAACAGGACGTTCTCCTGCTGAAACGCGCGATATTATGGAGAGTGCCAATATCCACTCAGGAATTTTTATGAATGGTCAAGTCGTTCTTTATCAAGGAGAGCGTGTTTTTTCTTCAGAAATTCCAACTGAAACGGTAGAAAGATTCCATCAAATGGTAAAAGAAGATGGATATGGGTTAACGGCCTATAACGACAAAGAATTTTACTTAGTAGAATCCTCCGCAGGTGCTAAAGATGCATATGGATTTATTCATACTAATCCTCCTGCTCTAAACGCAGATTTTTATAAAGAAAATCCAATTAACATGATGCTCTTTATCTCTCTTCCACCAGCTGAAGACAAATATAAAGTAGCATTTCCAAATCTTGATTTCTTACGAAACACGCCGTACTCAGTCGATGTGATTTCAAAAGGAAATTCCAAAGCAGAAGGGATCAAACGCTTCTTAGAGCACTTAAACCAAAAAGATGCTGAAACTTACGCATTCGGAGACGGTCCAAACGATATCGAGATGCTTCAAGCAGTAACGCATCCTGTGGCAATGGGAAACGCGCTTCCGGTCCTTAAAGAGATTGCAGAATTTATTACGACCAACAATACAGATAACGGCATTGTTAATGGATTAAAACACTACGGCCTTATTTAAGAAAGA
This sequence comes from uncultured Streptococcus sp., assembly GCA_916049935.1. Lineage (GTDB taxonomy): Bacteria > Bacillota > Bacilli > Lactobacillales > Aerococcaceae > Granulicatella. The sequence continues at coordinate 2,513 of CAJZJI010000183.1, forward strand.
AGGAAAACGAATGTCAATTTATGAAATCGAAGTCCTAACAGTCAGTGGAGATCTTACCACTCTAGAGGACTATAAGGGGCAATTACTACTCATCGTAAATACGGCAAGTGGTTGCGGTCTAGCTCCACAGTTTGAAGGACTAGAAAAACTCTATTTAGAATTCAAGGACCAAGGATTTGCGGTTCTTGGGTTCCCTTGTAATCAATTTGCAGGACAAGAACCATTAACGGCTGAACAAGCACTCTCTCACTGCCAATTAACTTACAATACGACTTTCCCAATGTTTGGTAAAGTCAAAGTGAATGGCCCTGAAACGCACCCGTTATTTGATTTATTAAAGAAGGAGACGGCTGGTCTTTTCGGCGAAAAGGTCAAATGGAACTTTACAAAATTCCTCGTAGCTAAAGATGGAACAA
>CAJZJI010000184.1 GCA_916049935.1 uncultured Streptococcus sp.
GCAGGTTGTCCTGTGTAACGAGTGATGAGGACGCTGTTAATTTTAAGGTCCCAATAGTGAAGGTCGTCCATTAAGCGAAGAACATCTTGGTCATATGTGATTCCAAGGTCACCGCGGATTTTGTTTTGTTCGATATCGCCTGCGTACACGCAAATAATAATCTCTGCTTTGTCGCGTAGGCGGTGAAGTAATTTGATTTTTCCATCTGGATCGAATCCTGGCAATACGCGCATCGCGTGGAAATCACCGATTAACTTGCCTCCGAACTCTAAGTATAGTTTGTCATAAGCGTTGACACGTTGAAGAATGTATTGACTTTGTTCTTCAAGGTATTTTTCGCTATCAAATCCTAATTTCATAGAACAACCCCCTTAATTTCATTTCAGTAGTATAGCATGAAAAAAAGGGGAATTCTATAGAAAATGACGGCTTTTTGCCCCTTAGGAAAAAGAGTTGCAAGCGCCATAATGACAGAGTAGAATAGTAATGGACTCACTCAAAATAACGGAGGATTTTCGTATGAAAAACATGTTGGATTATATTAAAGAGTTTGGGCACGTTTCGTTTGAAGAAAGAGCCTTTTCTGAAATCGACGCATTAGTTTTAACGGAATTAGAGTATTTACCACTTGAAAAAGTTGTTCCTAGCGATGAAAATGGTGAACATTTTGTCACAGTGAAAGAAATCGCCGAGTATATGCAGGAACATAAACAAGAATTATTCGATGAGAATCCAATGATGATAACGCAGGAGCGACATGAAGTATCGCAAGTGATTGCGGATGCACCTCGTTTCCAATCGTTGAAATTCTTCGGTGTGGTAAGCGTTTGGGATAAAGATACAACAAAACAATTTGCAGCTGTCACGGTGGAAGTAGAACCTAGTGTCAGACTTGTTGTGTTTAGAGGGACGGATGAAACGCTGATTGGCTGGAAGGAAGACTTCCTAATGACGTATTCACCACTTGTTGCGGCTCAGACGGATGCCAAGGAGTATTTAGCCAAACAAGCCAGTCTATTTGATGGGGACTTAATGGTTTCGGGACATTCAAAGGGTGGTAACTTAGCCATTTATGCTGCGGCTACTCAGGAGGAAGACGTGCAACTGCGCATTGTCGATATTTTCTGCTTTGATTCTCCTGGATTGTACCGTTCTGTACTTGAAACAAAAGGATATCAAAATATAGTGCCATTAGCGATGCGTTATATTCCACAAGATTCACTTGTTGGATTAATGCTAGAATCCGAAGTGCCGTATGTCATTGTCAAAAGTAATGCCACCGGTGCGGTGCAACATAGCGCCATGACATGGGAGATTGAAGACGGTCAATTTATTAAGATGGAAAAATTAACCAAAAATAGTCAGTTGAATGATCAAACATTCAAGAAATGGACAGAATCGGTGAGCGATGAAGAACTGGAATTGTTCTGGAATGTGTTCTTTGAACTACTATTTAATGCTGGAATCGATACGGTGAATGATTTATACGGACAATTTATGCATTACGTGCAAGAGTTCTTAAAGGCAGCAGGGAATATGGACGAAGAAAAACGTGAATTGTTAACACGTATTGCGTTATTACTCGTTTCAACTCGTTTTGAAGTTTGGAGAGACTCGTTAGATATGTCTGAATTAGTGCAATTCGAAATGCCTGAGGTAAAATTACCAACATGGGATGAACTCATGACGACCTTAAGTTGGAAGAAGAATGGGTTCGAGGTACATTATCGTGCGACCGAAGAAAACGAAGAGATTCGCGCGTACTATCAACAACGTCACGAACAAAAGAAACATGAAGAGAAATAAAAAGAGAGTTGCCCGAAATTCACTTATAAGTGAATTTTGGACAACTCTCTTTGTTTATATTAGTTTTCGCGTTCAATCGCGATGGCAACACCCATACCGCCACCTACACAGAGGGAAGCGACCCCGATTTTACCGTCGAGTTGTTCGAGGGCATTGATCAGTGTGACCACAATACGGGTACCTGAAGCACCGATTGGATGGCCGAGTGCAATTGCGCCACCGAATGGATTTACTTTTTCAGTTGGAATCTTCAAGTCTTTGATGACGGCCATGCTTTGTGCGGCAAAGGCTTCGTTCAGTTCAAAGACATCTACTTTTTCAAGCGGAATACGTGTACGCGCCACTAATTTTTGAATGGCAGGGACAGGTCCGATTCCCATAATCGAAGGATCAACACCGGCCTCGGCATAACCTTTCAATGTCGCAAGGATTGGAAGGCCAAGCTCTGTTGCGTATTCACGCGTTGTCATAATGACACAAGCGGCACCGTCGTTAATACCAGAGGCGTTTCCGGCTGTCACGGTTCCGTCTTTTTTGAAGGCTGGTTTAAGACCTGCAAGACTCTCAAGCGTCGTGTTTGGGCGGATAAATTCGTCCGTTGCTTTTAAGTCATCGGATTTTGTTTTACGATTGAAGACTGCTACAGGAGTGATTTCGCTAGCGAAACGTCCTTCTTCTTGCGCTTTAGCAGCTTTTTGTTGAGAGGCCACAGCGAAAGCGTCTTGTTCTTCGCGTGTAAATCCGTATTTTTCGACGATGTTTTCTGCAGTAATGCCCATCGCGTCTTGTGAGTAGGCGTCCGTTAACCCATCATTGAATAAAGAGTCGACTAATGTCACAGGACCATTTTTTGGAGCAAAGCGTTGTTGTAATAAATGCGGTGCAAGGCTCATATTTTCCATACCGCCGGCCAAGACGATTTTGGCATCTCCTAGTCGAATAGCTTGTGCGGCTGAAATAATGGCTTTCAAACCAGAACCACACACTTCATTAACTGTAACTGCAGTACTTGCATGGTTTAGTCCAGCGCCGAGCCCGACTTGACGAGCTGGATTTTGTCCAAGACCTGCTTGTAAGACATTTCCAAAGATGACTGTATCAATTTGTTCAGGTGAAAGAT
>CAJZJI010000185.1 GCA_916049935.1 uncultured Streptococcus sp.
TAGATTCGAAAAGCTTTTTGAAAGAAAGGTATTTACTTCTCTTAGAATCGACATTTGACTTGTCATTTCAAACTTATTGTTATTAGTTAAGACAAGGCGCGTTGGTCTAAACACATCCTCAAGCGTATAGTTCGCTCGAATCTGCGCTCCGGAATCTTGAGAGGTCGTCAGATTAGTTGATTGCTTTTTAACTCCAAAAAACTCAACTGGGCGAATAACAATTAAATACGTAAATACAAAGCTAAGGATCATCAACACAAATAAGGTCGATAAGAGTACTCGAAAATTTTTAAATTTCATCCCATTCACCATCCTCTTCAAATGGAACATAAGGTAATGAAATAAAGAATGTGGATCCTTTATTTTCAATACTATTCACCCAGATTTTTCCTCCATGAAGTTGTACGACTTCTTTAGAAATCGCAAGACCTAGTCCACTACCGCCCATTGCTCTTGAACGAGCTTTATCTACACGATAGAAACGATCAAATAGGTGAGGAATATCTTTACGCGGAACTCCTAGTCCTTCATCACTCACACTAACAATAAGGTCGGTATGAGTTTCCATGAGTCGAACAATAATCCGTCCCCCATCTGGAGAATATTTAATCGCATTATTGATAATATTATCTAATACTTGCGTCATCTTATCTTGGTCGATTTCTACCCATAGATTTCTTTGGGTAATATCTGTGAGAATTCGATAGTTCTTTTCTCTATATTGGTCAGATTGTAAAACCATATCAAATCGATTCACAATATGCTTCACGAGTTCATTCATATTTACAAACTCTTTATCCAGTTCTAATCGATTTTGGTCCATCCGTGATAAGTTCAGTAAGTCGGTAATCATACGCATCATTCGATCCGTTTCGGTTTCAATGACATTCAGAAACTCCGGAGCGATTTCTTTGTTTTCCCATGCACCGTCCACTAACGCTTCTGTATAACTCTTAATACTCGTTAATGGAGTTCTTAATTCGTGAGAAACATTTGATACGAAATTACGACGTTCGCGGTCAATTTTCTCTTGTTCCGTAACGTCCGTTAATACGCACACGAGACCACTAATAAATCCAGATTCACGTTGAATTACAGAGATTTCACATTGGACAATGGTTTCTTCTCCGTCTTCTTCAATCGTAATCATTCGCTCTTCTTGCGATTCCAATAAATCTCTAAAAGAAACACTATTATCTAAACGCAATACTTCAAGCAATGGCGTTCCGATAATCCGCTCATTTCGTAAATTCAAAACATCCAATGCAGCCGCATTAATAATTACAATTCTTCCCCGACGGTCTGTTGCAATAACCCCATCACTCATATGACGTAGGACACTGTCTAGACGTTGCCGCTCCGCTTCTGTTCCTTCTTGGGCTTCTTTGATTTTTACAGATAAATCATTAATCGCTTGCCCTAACTGACCAAGCTCATCGTCTCCGTAAATCATCACTTCACCCGTATAGTTTCCTTCTGCAATTTGTTCTGTCTGTTGTTTCATTTCCGCAATCGGACGAGTAATCCCTTGAGAAATCATGACTGTAATCACAATCGCTAAAATGATAATAAAAATGGAAGAACTAATAAAGATAATCCCAATATCTTTTACTTGGGTATAACGAGATTCAATATTAGACGTTACCGAAATGATTCCCACTGGATTTCCTGAAACCCCACTGACGGGATCAATTGGTGAAACGTATTTCCAATATCTAGAATCTCCGTCAATATAGTTATAACTGTACACAGTATTTGAGACGACCACTTGTTGCACATCAGCCTCTGTAGAACGAGTCCCAACAATTGATTGCTGCGTTTGATTCGTAGTTCCCAAAATATATCCCTGCATATCCATAATACGAATTTCTACAATACTATTTCCTGTTGGATAATCTTGCAATAACTGTGATATTTCAGCCGATTTAGCCTCATCTGTTGTATCCTTAGCCAAAATGGGCTGCACATTATTTTTCAAGAATCCTACTTGTAGCTGAATTTGTTCCTGAAAGTTCGAAATCATTTGAGATTCTAATTGCGTTAAGAAGTTCGCGACAATGAGTTGCAACGAAATCATCAAGAGCAAGATAAACAGCATTGGAATCTTAAATTGAATGGAACGAAAAAATCGTTTCATCTTCTTCATGAGTCACTTTCTCCTCTACTTTTTAGCAAAATACGCTTTTCTTGCCAGAATATACCATGGCAAGGAAAAGCGCATTCGTTGTTTAAGCTTCTTTTTCTTGGTCTGGGGTTTTAATATAATATCCTACCCCACGGCGAGTCATAATCCATGTTGGATGACTCGGTGTGTCTTCAATTTTTTCACGTAAACGACGAACTGTTACGTCTACTGTACGAACATCCCCAAAGTAATCATAACCCCATACCGTTTGTAATAAATGTTCACGAGTAATCACTTGTCCGATATGTTTTGCTAAATAATGAAGCAATTCAAATTCACGATGCGTTAATTCGATTTCTTCACCACGTTTTGAAACCACATAGGCATCTTCATGAATCGTTAAAGCGCCTAAAACAATTTCGTTAGCTGTTTTTTCTTCTTCTGCTTCGGCTGGAGCTAATTGTTGACGACGTAAGTTTGCTTTTACACGCGCTATTAATTCTCGGTTTGAAAAAGGTTTTGTTACGTAATCGTCTGCACCTAATTCCAGACCTAACACTTTATCAATTTCAGAATCTTTGGCCGTTACCATGATAATAGGAACATGGCTTGTTTTACGAATTTCACGACAAACTTCTAATCCATCAATTTTTGGTAACATTAAGTCCAAAATGACTAAATCTGGATTTTTTTCATGAAAAGCAGCAAGTCCTTCTTCGCCATCAAATGCGGTAATGACCTCAAATCCTTCTTTTGAAAGACTAAACTTGACGATGTCTGAGATTGGTTT
>CAJZJI010000186.1 GCA_916049935.1 uncultured Streptococcus sp.
GTCGCCTCAATCACTTCCGAATGCGTACGAGTGAGGTCGTATTTTTTGGCAAAGTAATCTTCAGGCGTGCAATAAAAAGTGAGATAGCATTTCAAGTCATCGCTTGCTGGAGAAACGCGGTGCCATGCTTGAGGTTCGACGAATGGAATCTCAGAATCTTTTGTAAAGAGATGCTCCGCTAAAACATTTCCTTCTTCATCTAGCTCATAAAAAGTAAGAGCTCCTTCTAAAATCGTAAGGTGTGCCCAAGTACCCACTTTGGTATTATGCATTTTTTGGAAGGGTTCGGGTAAAGTTGTCGCCGTCCAAGTCGGCATTGTTTTATAAGGAATTAATTCGTGCTCCATAAGAAAGCTCCTTTCAAGGTTGTCATTCTCATTGTACAAGAAAATGAAAGGCTAGAAAAATATTAGCTATTATATAGTAGTTTTAAAACTGGTATAACCAATAGTTATAACCGGTAATAAAAAAGTGTTAATTGACTAGAAGGTGGTTTGTTGGTATCCTATTAACATGTTTATAAAACACGTTGATGAGAAGAGTAAAAGTGGAACTTTTCAGTAGAGAGTCTCGGTTGGTGAAAAGAGACATGAGTGGAAGCTTTGAAGATGGCCTCGGAGTGTTAATCGTTGAATGATTAGGCGATTACGGGTAAGCCCGATACAGCTTTCTGTTTTGATTGAAACAGACGGAGATAGTATTTGTGAGAATACTATAAACAAAGGTGGTAACACGAGAATTTGACTCGTCCTTTTGCTAACCCATGTTAGTGAGGGGACGATTTTTGTTTGAAGAAAAGAAAGGAGAACACATGATTAAATTAGAAAATATCGACGTGACCTTTACGCAAGGTAAGAAAGTCGTAAAAGCCGTTCGAAATGTTTCTGTCGATGTGGAAGACGGGGATATCTATGGAATTATCGGATATAGTGGTGCAGGTAAAAGTACTCTAGTTCGTACCATTAACTTACTGCAACGTCCAACAAGCGGAACAGTCGAAGTGAATGGCATCGATTTATTAAAATTGAAACCAAATGAATTGCGTGACGCACGTAAGAAAATTGGGATGATTTTCCAACACTTCAACTTAATGAATACGTTAAGCGTCTTTGACAATGTGGCTTTCCCGCTGAAAAAAGCGAAGAAACCGCTAGTGGAAGAAGGAGAAACAGCTGTTGATCCAACCGCAGAACCAAAATTGGTGAAGTTGACGAAGAAAGAAATTAAAGAGAAAGTTGATTCTCTCTTACAACTCGTTGGTCTTGAAGATAAGGCAAATAGCTATCCAAGTCAACTCTCTGGGGGACAAAAACAACGTGTGGCGATTGCCCGTGCGTTAGCCAACGACCCAGACGTATTGCTCTGTGACGAAGCGACAAGTGCGCTTGACCCTAAAACAACATACTCAATCTTAGAGTTGTTGAAGAAGGTAAACGAGCAATTAGGAATTACGATTGTGATTATCACGCATGAGATGCAAGTCGTTAAAGAAATTTGTAATAAGGTTGCCGTAATGGAAGATGGTGAAGTGATTGAGCAAGGAACAGTGCTTGATATCTTTACTAACCCACAACGGAACTTAACGAAAGACTTTATCGATACAGCAACGCATATCAACCAAGGAATTGAAACAGTTCTCTCACACGAACAGTTATTGAATCTGAGAGACGGAGACTACTTAGTCAAAATTTCATTCGTCGGTGCTTCGACAGGGGAACCGTTGATTACGAAATTATCGACTCAATTCCAAGTAGCAGCGAACATCTTATTTGCGAACGTGGAAATCATCCAAGAGACTCCAGTTGGAACATTATTGGTTGGTCTCTCTGGTGAAAAAGAAAGCATCGAAAATGCACTTTCTTACATTAAAGGACAAGGTGTGTCTGTTGATGTTTTAGAAGAAGCAAAGGGAGGTGCCTAAGATGAATTTATTAGCCTTTATTGATTTTAAAACTTGGTTTCCAAACATCGATGCCAAAGTATGGGCGGAAATTCAAAAAGCCACATTTGATACATTAATCATGGTTGGTTTAACAGGTTTAATCGCCGGAATCTTAGGAATTGCCTTAGGGGTGACACTAGTTGTAACACGTGAAGGAAACATCCTTGAAAACAAACCATTGTACTTGATACTTGATAAAGTCGTGAACTTATTCCGTTCAATTCCATTTATCATTCTTGCCATGTTACTGATTCCGGTAACTCGTGCAATCGTAGGAACAACCATTGGGATTCCTGGGGCAATTGTCCCGCTAGTATTCGCTACCGTTCCATTCTACTCTCGTCAAGTGCAATTAGCGTTGACCGAAGTAGATAAAGGGGTTATCGAAGCGAGTGAAGCAATGGGATGTACACCGCTAGAAATTATCTTCCGTGTGTACTTAAAAGAAGGCTTGCCAAGCTTAATCCGTGCAAGCTCACTAACAATTATCAGCTTAATTGGTTTAACAACCATGGCCGGAGCGTTTGGTGCCGGCGGTATCGGTAACGTAGCTATCTCACGTGGTTATAACCGATTCCAAGGAGACGTTATCGTGGTAGCTACAATTATCATGTTAATCATCGTCTTCATCACCCAAGCAATCGGTGACTATTTAGAGAAAAAAGCCACTAAATAAAAACCAGGATACGAGGGCGAACGCTCAGGGACGAAACACTGGACCGAAGTAACGCAAGGGACTTGGAACAAGTCGTGCGGATACTACGGGAAGTGGACGTCGGACCTGTGAGCCCGAGTTCAACTACACCGAATTCGAGCCTAACAGCCCGAACTCAACTACACAGGATGTGAGCTTTCGAGCCTAACAGCCCGAGTTCAACTCCACAGGATGCGTCAAATCGCATCCAAAAACAAAAATAAACTAACTCAAAAGGGGAAAACAAAATGAACTTTAAAAAATTATTCGTAGCTGC
>CAJZJI010000187.1 GCA_916049935.1 uncultured Streptococcus sp.
TTATATGAAAAATCAAAAGGCCTAGATATCCAATCGATTAGTGGAATTGGATATAAGGAATGGATTCCGTATTTTGAAGGGGAACAGTCGCGCGAGGCGATTATTTCAACCATTCAACAAAACTCAAGGCGATACGCCAAACGACAATTAACGTGGTTTAGAAATCGACTACCGCAGATTCGTTGGGTGAATTTATTAGAGAGTCCAAAAGATAAGGAAGAACTATTAGAAGAACTATCAGCTTTTGTAGAGGAGGGATAGAATGGAACAAAGAGAACGCGTATTAATCGTAAGCGTACAAACGACGCAAACGGATGAGGATTTCGCATATGCTAACCAAGAGCTTGCGCAATTAGTCGATACAGCGATGGGTGAAGTAGTTGGTACCGTGACCCAAAAACGAGAGTCGATTAGTGGCCGTGCGCTTGTCGGGAAAGGGAAAGTGGAAGAAATCAGCCATCTTGTTGACGAACTAGAAGTGGACCTTGTTGTATTCTATCAATCGCTCACAGGGTCGATAGTGAAAAATCTCAATGAATCGATTAACTGTCGTATCATCGACCGTGTGCAATTGATTTTAGATATTTTTGCAATGCGTGCTCGCTCTAAAGAAGGGAAACTTCAAGTTCAGCTCGCGCAATTAAACTACTTACTACCTCGTCTTTCTGGTCAACGTGAAGGTTTGTCTCGTCAAGGTGGGGGAATCGGAACACGTGGTCCAGGGGAAACACGTTTAGAAACTGATAGACGTTATATTCGTAAGCAAATCCAAGATATTGAGGAACAATTAGAACAAATCAAGAAACACCGTGAGCGTTCAAGGGAGAAAAGAAAGAGTTCAAACGGGGTCCAGCTTGGATTAATTGGATATACAAATGCTGGGAAGTCTACGATTTTAAATCAATTAACGCAGGCGGGTACTTACCAAATGGACCAATTGTTTGCGACACTGGATCCATTGACAAGACAGGTGGACTTGTTCCCGAATTTCGAAGTGACTTTAACAGATACTGTAGGATTTATCCAAGAGTTACCAACGACACTGATTCATGCGTTTGAATCAACGCTCGAAGAAAGTGCAGATGTCGATTTGTTAGTTCATGTGGTGGATGCGTCAAACGCGCAGTTCTCCCTACATGAAAAGACGGTTATCGATTTAGTGAATGACTTGGAGATGCAAGAAATTCCGATGGTGACAGTCTATAATAAGACAGACTTAATCGAAGGCGAATTCCAGCCTAACCTTTATCCATCAATTCAAATTTCTGCAGTGAATGATGCAGATGTGGAACGATTAAAATCATTCCTAAAAGAACAAGTAAAAGCGCAAATGACTTACTATGAAGAGTGGTTAGACGTGACTCAGACGAAAGAGTTGAATCAGTTGCAACAGCGTACTCTCGTCGAGTCATTAAACTATGACGAAGAAAAAAATCAATATTGCGTAAAAGGGTATCGAAAATAAAAATATTTAACGGCTTGAAACTTTGAATTCAAGCCGTTTTTTGTGGCGTAAATTTGTAATCTAACCCTAAAACGCGTATAATATTGAAGATAAGGAATTTTTCAGGAGGCCATCATGAAAGAGATAAAAGCACTCTCAGCAATTTTAAAAGAGAAGTTCGATATTTCGTTTAACAACGAGGCATTGCTCGTCGAAGCGATGACTCACTCTTCGTATGCCAATGAGCATAAAGAAATGAAGGGAATCTATAACGAGCGCATCGAGTTTCTTGGAGATGCGGTTTTAGAACTGAATATTTCAGATTGGCTTTTTAGACAATTTCCTCATTTTAAAGAAGGACAATTAACAAAACTTAGAGCTCAAATCGTTTGCGAAGATAGCTTATCGATGCTTGCAAAGGAATGTTCACTGAACGAGTATTTATTACTAGGTAAGGGAGAAACACTTAGCGGTGGCCGTGAAAAGCCAGCTGTTTTATGTGACGTGTTCGAGGCGTTTATCGGTGCTCTTTATCTTGATAAAGGGATGGAAGAAGTGCAACGCTTCTTAGACCAAGTAATTGTTCCTAAAATTAAAAATGGACGTTATGAACTGATTACTGATTTCAAAACAGAGTTACAAGAGTATTTGCAACAAAATGGGACAGTTCATATTCGTTATGAATTGATTAAAGAAGAAGGACCTTCGCATGATAAAGTATTTACCGTTCAAGTAACTGTGGATGGGAAGAAATACAAAACTGCGAGTGGTAAAACGAAGAAGGCAGCCGAGCAAATGGCCGCAAAATTGACTATGGAAGAACTAACACAGAGTTCACTTTCATAGAAAGAAAGGATTAAAGCATGCAATTAGAGAAAATTGAAATGTCGGGATTTAAATCATTTGCCGATAAGACAACAATTGAATTCGATAAAGGCGTGACTGCGGTTGTGGGACCTAATGGTAGTGGAAAGTCTAATCTTTCTGAAGCGATTAAGTGGGTTCTTGGGGAACAATCGGCTAAGAGTTTACGTGGGAAACGGATGGATGATGTTATTTTCGCAGGTTCTCAAACAAGAAAGCCAGTGAATATCGCCGAAGTGAATCTGTATATCAACAACGAAGACAAAGTGTTGGCAACGGATCAAACACAAGTCGTGTTAACGCGTCGTTTGAATCGTAATGGGGCAAGTGATTTCTTAATTAACAAGAAACCAGTTCGTTTGAAAGACATTACTGACTTAATGATGGACTCAGGGTTAGGGAAAGACTCATTTGCTTTGATTTCGCAAGGGAAAGTAGAGCAAATCTTTAACGAAAAGCCTGAAGAACGTCGAATGATTATCGAAGAAGCGGCTGGAGTATTAAAATACAAAGATCGTAAAAATCAAGCGCAACGTAAGTTGAATCAAACACAAGATCACTTGAATCGTGTGGAAGATATTCTTCATGA
>CAJZJI010000188.1 GCA_916049935.1 uncultured Streptococcus sp.
AGAAGACAACGAAGACGTTCAAAAAGTGTACCACAACGTAAACTTAGAAGACTAAAAGCAGAAAAAGCAAAATGTACATATATGTTACATTTTGCTTTTTTGTTTCCTTTCAACCTGAGAACACACTTCCCACCAGCTTCTTATCTTGAGGGCACCTCAACCTTTAGCTCCTCCTTGAAGTGTAAACAACAAGGACAAAACAGGACACGTAAAGCTCCATGGATTCTATAGTAGGAACAATAGCGAGTGCATTCAATGTGAATTACTGCCGCTGGGAAATTCATTTCCTAGCGGCAGTTTGAAGCTTGAAAGGAATTGAGACGTAAGGCTCAATCCGGTGCAGCTATTGTCACTACTATGAAGATATCCATAGGAGCTTGTAGTGTCCTGTTTTTTTGTCCGTCCTATTTATTTTGCACATACTGCTCAAGTCGGTAGCTTCCTGCAGTGAGGTAGACCCCTGCCATCGCAAGAATAACCCAGACTGATGGGAAGAGCGTTTGAAGGTCAATCGACTTGTACAACCAGTAAATCGGGCTGATATACGCCACAATTCTGAGCCAGCTTCCTCCAAAATCTCCAAACGCTGCTGGCATTCCAATCCCCGCCATCACCATTACAAACAGCACTCCAAACGTCGTCGCGTGTCCTGGTGATTTGAAAATTCTGAAGAAGAATAAGTTCAGGCAGAGACTGTAAATAATCGTTACGGCTAATAGACCTGTAAATACTGCCCAATTCATTTCTGGAACGAGTCCTGTAAAGAACATCGCTGCCATCATAATCATATTGACGATAAACATAAAGATAAAGTACGCCAATAAGAACGAAAGTGTGATTTCTAAATTAGAGCGTGGAGAGACGACTGAGCGTTTCAACACGTGACTCTTCTTGAAGTTAATCCAGTCCGAAGCAATCACCGATGCATTCATGATGACATAAAGGAGAGAGATGAGCATGACTACTCCACTCGCAACACTCGTCTTCGCTTCATTGACAGTAACCACCATTTGATTGTCAGTCTCTGGCAAGGTCTCCTCTTCCGCCAACACGCCTGTTTGTTGCAGCTTCGCGTTTAGCATGACTTCTTTTAACACCTTCGTCAACTGTGCATCAAGTAGAAAGTCTCTTGTGCCGCGCTGCGTATTCCAGATGCGAATCGTTGGCACTTGGCCTTCTTTCGCCTTTTGTAAATAGTTCGCAGGCACTTCGTAAATAACAGTCATTTCTCCTTTTTTCAAGGCTTCTTTGGCGCTATCTAAGTCGAAGTACACATTTTCTTCTCGAATATACGGCGCAATCAATTCTTCGTACTCTTCATTCCCCTCGTTGAATACAAAGGCAACGGTTTTTGCGACCGTACTTGGCGCTTTCGTATCCACCCTTCCTTGCGTGGTAAGCATGATTCCATTGATAAGGACCGGCATTCCAATCATCATAAAGAGAATTAGTGGCATTTTCAATAATCGTTTCAAATGAAAGATTGTCATTTTTACAAGATTCATTGACGCGCCTCCTTTCTCTTCAATGACCAGTTAAAGGCTACCCCTAACACTAAAATAATCGGTGCGGCAACCATAGCCATTCCTTTCATCGACACGCCGTTCATCACATCGACAAATGGGGTGTAAATAAATTGGCGGAATGGATTTCCGCTTAGGAAACTGAAGGTTGAACTAATACGATCTAGCGGGATGACACCCGATAAGAACAAGTAAACCAAGTTGATTCCAGTTGAGAAGGCTGGCATGTTCTTCTCTGTCACGAAATTGCCGAGTAAGTTTCCAAGAACATTAAAGACTAAACTATAGAAAACAATAAGGACAAAGATGATACCGATGTTTCCTCCAAAAGTTGTTGGATCGAGGATTTTCCATAGGCCGATATATACGAAGGATAATAGTGTCGTCATAATCATATTCACGGCTAAATCGAGTCTGTCTCTTTCGCAAATGCTAAATGGCAATACATTCAAGCGTTTGCGAAGACCGCTGAGTTCTCGTTGTACCCCAAAGCGCATCGCAGTTTCAAGGAACATGATGAATAGAAATCCAAGTCCTGTAATTGCGTAGTGTTGGTTCGCAGTCACTTGGGAGTCAGCTTCCACTTGGTCCGTCTCGAAGGCTCTAGATGCGATTTCCTGTTGTAAGGATGCAAGCATCCCCGCTGCTTGTTCGGGCGTGATGGATGCATTCTTACTTTCTGCGACTTCATGCATCACCGAACTGGCTTCTAATAATTGCGAAGTCATTGTTTTCAAGAGCGATTCATACACTGCAAGTGACGTACTCGATGTTCGCCCTGATTTCTCAAGGGTAATCGGAGTTGCTTGCGAACGCGTTTGAATCGACTCTGTAAAATCAGATGGAATCGTCGCAATGATTTTCGCATTTTCTCTAACAGTAGTCAGCGCAATTTGTTTTTCCTCAGTGAGTTGCTCAAACAACGCCACGATTTGTTCTCCAAAAGCCCCTTTGTCTTGATTATCGATATAAATCTTCGTTTCAATCGTTAAATCAGACGGATTGAAGGCACTCTTTGTAGTAAACGCCAAAAATAGCGTTAATAGAAATGGCATTAAGACCAGCATCAACAGCGCCGGAAAAGACTTCAGAGAGGATGTTAAATTGGCTTTAATATAACGAATGTATCTCATAAGTCCTCCTTAATCACGAAGCGTTTTTCCTGTTAATTGTAAGAACGCCTCTTCTAATGTCGTTTCTTTTACGTTGACGGATTTAATCACGAGTTGTGCCTGTTCGACTTGCTCAATCAATTTCATCATCGAGAAAATCGTTTGGTCGATCGTGAGGGCTATGTCTTGTCCGTCCACTGTTACAAATTGAATGCCGTTTTCGCTATTCTTCAACACTTCGTCAAATCCAGCAGGCAC
>CAJZJI010000189.1 GCA_916049935.1 uncultured Streptococcus sp.
ACTTCTACAAATTGTCCAGCATACATCACGGCTACACGGTCAGCAGTTTCTGCTACTACCCCAAGGTCGTGAGTGATTAAGATGATTCCAGATTCTGTTTCTTTTTGGATATCATTTAATAAGTCTAAGATTTGCGCTTGGATTGTTACGTCTAAGGCAGTTGTTGGTTCATCGGCAATGATGATTGGTGGTTTACATGATAATGCAATCGCGATAACCACACGTTGACGCATCCCACCTGATAATTCGTGTGGGTATTGTTTGTAAGTACGTTGTGGATTTGGAATCCCTACTTGTCCTAACAATTCTAATACGCGTTCAGTACGTTCTTTTTCATTTAACTCTGTATGATAATAAAGAGCTTCGTCGATTTGAGCACCAATTGTCATTAATGGGTTTAATGAAGCCAATGGATCTTGGAAAATCATACCGATATCATTTCCGCGAATTTTGTTGTATAACGCTTCGTTTAAGTTTACTAAGTTCACATCGTTATAAATGATGTCCCCTGTAATCTTTGTGTTATTTTTGTTGTGTAAGCCCATGATGGTTGTCGCTAATGTAGATTTCCCACATCCTGATTCCCCAACGATGGCCAAAATTTCATTCTTTTCTAATGTTAAAGATACATTATCTACTGCATCATAAAAATCATCTTTGATACGGAAACCAACGTGCAAGTTATTGATTTCTAATAGTGGCTTATCAATTGTCAAATCCGATTCCTCCTTATTTTCTTTGGTGAACTATTTCAATATTTAAAATAATAAAACAACGTTTCTATTATACGTTGCATGCTCTCTGATTGCAAATTGTATGACAATTCGAGCGCAGATACAGCGTATTTTTAGTTTACCATGAATCCCGCTTGATTACCATTATTTATGAGCAAAAAATTAACTTTTCTCATGTTATTTTAATTTTAAATTCAAATTTCACTAAAATCCCGTCATTAATGCGTTTTCATTGGTTTTATGGATTTTGTGCAAACAAAAAGAGACGAACCGAAGCTCGTCTCCTTTCCATTCTTATTTAGCACCAGTATCACTTGTTAATTCTACTTGATATAACGCAGATTTCTTGCTGCCTAAGTTTACATCGAAGTATTTCACACGTTTATTCACTGCTGTAAGTTCTTCTCCGACTAATGTTGGGAAGATGAATGCTTTATCGTGAACATATTTTTGCCATTCTTTATAGAACTCAACGTTTTTAGCCGAATCAAATGATTCTGTTGAACTAATTTTATTCATGATGGCAGTTCCTTCAGCATCTACATAACGTTCGAAGTTGAATTGTGCTGTTTCACCAAATAATCCTGATGGGTTTGGATCGTAACCAGTAGACCAACCAGCTGCAAACACATCGATTTCTGGGTCATCCGCTTGAACTTTATCATAGAATGAGTTCAATTCGATTGTACGTCCAGTATACAATTGAACATTCAATCCGATTTCTTTCCACCAGTTCAAGTATTGTTGCACAAGTGACTCATTCGCTTCATCACGAGTACGTGCAGCGAAGTTAATGGTCAATTTAGAACCATCTTTGTTTTCACGGATTCCGTCACCATCAACGTCTTTATAACCTGCTTCATCAAGCAATTGTTTTGCCTTTTCTGGGTTATATGAGAATCCTTCTTGATCTTTGTTATATACATCTTTGAAGAATGGAATGATGATTGAGTTTGAAGAATGTTGTAATCCGTTGTACAAGTTTTGACCTGCCGCATCGATATCGAGTGCGTATGCCATTGCTTGACGTAAGTTTACATCCGCCATTTTCGCATTTGGATCTGTCACGTTTTTACCAGTTTCTTTATCATATTTTCCTAAGTGGAAACCGATATATTCATATGCAGATGCTTGTGAGCTTAGGAATGTTACGTTTGTTAAATCTTTATACGCTTCGTATTGTGAGTTTGGCATTGTAGCAATATCGTAGTTCCCAGCTTTCATTTCAGAAACGATGTTATCTGGAGAGACAACTTCCATTACGACTTTATCAACTTTCGCTACTCCTCTGAAGTAGTGCTCGTTAGGAACTAATGTCACAGATTCTCCTGCAACAATCGATTCAATCTTGAATTGACCTAAACCAACGAATTTTGTTCCACGAACATAATCACTTTTTTCCCATTCAGCTTCTGGGATATCTTTAAAGATGTGTTTTGGCATGATGTATGCACACACAGAACCACCTGCTAATTGCATTGAAGGGCTCATTTCTTTGAAGTGAATTTTCACAGTGTAATCATCCACTTTTTCAAGACCAGAAACGCTATCTGCTTTTCCATCGTGATATTCTTCCATACCAACTACATTTTTATAATCATCATCGTAACGAACACCTGTATAATCTTTATTACCGATGGCTTGATATGCGAAGATGTAGTCGTCAATCGTTACAGGTTGTCCATCGGACCATTTATAGTCTTTAGAATTTAAAGTAACTGTTGCTGTTTTATTTTCAACGTCAAATTCGATGCTTGCAAGACCTGTATTTGTTAACTTACGGTTTTCATCGTATTCAAACATACTTTCATCAATTAGACCACCGATACTTGAGTCTGTTGTGTCTTGAGATAACTCATCTGCAAAAATTCCAGAGAAAGGTGATGCTGATACGATTGCGTATTTTAAAGTTCCACCCTTAATTGGAGTTCCGTCGTGAGTGACTTCAGAAGCGTATTTCGTCGTTCCACTAGTGCTACTACTTGAAGATGATTGATTATTATTACCACATGCAGCTAACGTCAAAGCAGCCGTTGCAGAGAATAGAATCACCATATTTTTCTTTTTCATCATATTCAGTCTCCGTTCTTTAATTTTGTCTGATTGAGTATATCCATAAATTTATGTTGGATTTATAATACTCCAACTTTTTAATA
>CAJZJI010000190.1 GCA_916049935.1 uncultured Streptococcus sp.
TGGTCTTACACCTTCGAAGCTTCAAACGCGGAGTAAGGAACAAGTTCCTACTCCGCGTAATTCTTCTTCGCTGCAAATTCCCGTTACTGCGATTATAAAAAGCCGCCAGCTCCTTCGTAATCATTTTATGTGCTATTTATTTTATGAGTCTAAGTTAAAAATACTCTGATAGAACGATGTGACAAATAATAGACTCTTCGCTCCTTACTACTGTGCTGAAACATTCATTCTGCTTTTCATTCTGTAAGCTGGGTGCTGTCTAGTTGGTTCTTAAGGTGCTGGGACTAGAGCTTTTCAAGCCAGAGGGCGCATAGAGTTTGGACGGCTGGGATAATCGTAGTGATTGAGCCGTGGTTATCGTATGCCTTGTACCAAAGTTTGCCCGTTGAATCGAAGGCGTATTGGTACACGACGAGCCAATGATTTTTATACGGGCTACCAAGAGCTGTTGTGGTACCTACGACAACTGGAACGCCGTCTTCAAGAAGGCCTGGCACGACCTTTTCACTAAATAAATTAAAGTGTGTCTTATAACCATATTTCTTCCACTCGTTATTGAGGCCGCGTTGCACGTCCCAATAAAAAGTCCCGCGATATGGCAGCGCGTATTCAATTGACGATTCCATGCCTTTTAGGAGCTCATCCATCGATTGTGTCACGACGCCTTCACGTTTGGCCATGAGGACCGTTAACGAGGCAGCCGCATACGTTCCGCAGACGCCTGGTGTCTTTTCATTCACATACGCTTTGAACTGCTTCATATCCTCTTCAGGAAGGCCTCGCCATTCTACCGTCTCTTCTAATGTATGTTTCTTCTCCCACTTCATTGGCATTCTCCTTATTTAATAAAATGATAGTCTTTCACTTGTAGTTTTTCGTCGAGGTCAAATACAAGCGGTGTTGCAGTTGGGATTTCAAATTTTAAGATTTCGTCTTCGCTTAAGTTGAGTAAGTATTTCACTAAACTACGTAGAGAGTTTCCGTGCGCTACAACGAGCACGTTCTTACCGTCGAGTAAATCCACCGCAATTTCATCTTGCCAAATTGGAAGCACGCGGTCCAATGTTGTTTTCAACGTTTCCCCTTGAGGAAGATCCTTCACTTGTAGATGTTTGTAGCGTGGGTCGCTAGCTTGTTTGGCTGCTTCTTCCTCGCTAAGTAGTGGAGGCATCACATCGTATGAACGTCTCCAAAGCAACACTTGTTCATCGCCATATTTTTCGCGTGTTTCTTGTTTATTGAGTCCTTGTAAGGCTCCATAGTGGCGTTCGTTTAATCGCCAGCTCTTTGTTTCTGGTAAATAGTCTTGATTTAATTCAGACAAGACGATGTGTCCTGTGTGGATGGCTCTTTTTAATACTGATAAATAGACATGATCGAATTGGATGCCTAATGAACGCAGCATTTCTCCTGCGTGATGCGCTTCTTCTACCCCTTTAGGAGTTAATTCCACATCACTCCAACCGGTAAATAAATTGAGGGCGTTCCATTCACTTTCTCCATGTCGAACAAATACTAATTTCATGTTCATTCCTTCTTTCTGAATTTCTACTTATATTGTACGCCTGTTCTCAGAAAGTTTCAAAGAACGATACCCGATGTGTTGCTATTTGCCCTCTATCGTCATTTAGTGGTAAAATAAGCTGATATCTATTTCATTAGATGATTGGTAGAAACACTACCTGAAAGGAACATTATGAAATTACTAACGATTATCGAAAAGATAAAACGATTCTCGAATCAGGACTTAGCTCTGTACTTACTCATTATCAGTAGCTTCCTTCCGTTTTATTTATTCCTAACATTGTTCGTCTTATATATCATCCTTCTCGCCTTTACGGGAAAATTAAAACAAGTCTTTAAAGACTTAACACAGCACCCGTTCTTACTGGCTTTTATCGGATTTAGCTTTATCGTATCGATGGTAGCCGGCAACTATATCGGCGCTGTCATCTCGGTTGGATTCGTGATGTATGCGATATTCTTTAAATACTATCAAAGACGATTGACACCGGACTTTTTCCATATCGTTCTACAGACAGTCTTACTCCTCAGCATTTTCGCCGCGGGATTTGCGTTCTTAGAACACTATGAAATCGTTCATAAATTTAACTACACCTTCCTCTCACCAAAGATGCAAGTATGGCACCAAAACCGTGCGGAAGTAACCTTCTTTAACCCGAACTACTACGGCATTATTTGTTGCTTCTGTATTATGATTGGCTTCTACTTACTCAGCATCACGAAGAGTTGGTTCTGGAAGTTCATCGGCGCTGTCGCGATTGGGATTAACCTATTCGGCCTCAGCTTCACTCAAAACAGAACGGCTTTCCCAGCGATTATCTGTGGAGCAATTATTTACCTCTTCACGACAATTCGTAGCTCGAAAGCATTCTGGCTCAGCATCGCCGCATTTGCAGTTGGACTCATGTTCCTCTTCTCAAGTGACATCGGTGTTCGTATGGGAAGTTTTGGCTCATCCATGGAAGAACGCGTTTCAATTTGGAATGCCGGCGTGGTTCTCTTTAAACAAAACCCATGGTTCGGGGAAGGACCTCTGACTTACTTGCATAGTTTCGCAAGAATCGGTGCTCGCTACCACGAACACGCGCACAGTTTATATATCGATACCATTTCAAGCTACGGGATTATCGGAACATTGCTTCTAGCGATTTCTACCCTTAAACCTGTACGCATGCTTTTAGAAATGAGTCGCGATCCTAAGAAACGTCCTATCGTTGGACTTTACGTTTCGTTTATCGTTGTACTCTTCGTTCACGGTATCTTCGACGTGGCCATCCTTTGGGTACAAAGTGCATTCCTATTCTTACTCGTAATGACAAGTATTCCAATGTGGATGAAACAAGAAGAAAA
>CAJZJI010000191.1 GCA_916049935.1 uncultured Streptococcus sp.
TATTCTTCAACGATTTCTTCAGGCCAGCCGCCATCTTTTAATTGTTTTAACATTTGTGCGGGTACTTGTTTTGCTGTAACGATGAAGAATTGCGATCCGTTTGTGTTTGGACCTGCATTCGCCATTGATAATGTACCGTACAAGTTGAATGCTTCTCTTGAAAACTCATCTTCAAAAGTGCGTCCGTAAATAGACTCGCCACCCATACCAGTTCCAGTTGGGTCGCCACCTTGAATCATGAAGTCTTCAATCACACGGTGGAAGATAACTCCGTTGTAGTATCCATTTTTCGCATGTGTTACGAAATTCTCCACTGTTTTAGGTGCTACTTCAGGGAATAATTCCAATGTGAAATCGCCCAAGTTCGTATGCACAGTCACGAGTGGATTCTTTTCATTCACTTCATTCAATTGCGGAAATTGACTCATTTTTCCATCTCCTTTTAATTCATACTGATGATTGCTCATCTACCATCCTCTATTAAACCACAAAAGGCAAACGGGTGCAATTTAGCGTTCTTATCCACCTTAATTAAAAAATAAAGAATATCTATAAATTTTCCTTAGTGATTTTCATGGTTTCGTGGTATAGTATTTGAGTATAGAAAAAAGAAAGAGTGAAAGTTTAATGACAATATTTCAAAATTATCCATTAATCGCTTCAATTTGCTCGATTCTATTTGCACAATTTGTTAAATTCCCGATTGCACTCTTCTCAAAGAAAGATGGTGCACACGTTTCGTTAGTAACTAGTACAGGTGGAATGCCAAGTTCTCACTCTGCTGCAGTTAGCTCGCTGATTACAGCGCTTATTATTGAATACGGATTTGCTTCTCCACTCGTTGCAATCGCAACAACGTTCGGTTTAATCGTTATGTTCGATGCCATGGCCGTTCGTCGTCAAAGTGGTGAACAAGGAATTCTCCTACAAAAATTATACGAAGAACAAGTACGCGAAGAATCCAGCGCATTAAAGCATGTTGAAATTGAATCAGAAGATGATCCAATCAATCTCTTCGACACAGAAGAAAACAAAAAATTAATTATCAAAAAATATTTAGGTCACAAACCTATTGAGGTATTTGCTGGTGTATTGACTGGTATCGCAATGGCCTTTATTTTAAGAATGTTCTATTAATTCGGAGGTAAAAAGTGACTCAAGAAATTGTTGATATTATTATTATCGGCGGTGGGCCTGTTGGGCTTTTCACCGCCTTTTACGCGGGCTTACGTCAAGCGTCTGTAAAAATTATCGAAACTTTGCCCCAATTAGGTGGGCAACCAGGGATGCTTTATCCTGAAAAGATGGTTTACGATATTCCAGCCTTTCCAGAAATTACGGCTGGGGACTTAATCGAGAACTTAAAAAAACAGCTCGAACGTTTCCCTGAAACTCAGTTCTGCTTAGAAGAAGAAGCACTCGAATTAAACAAGACAGACTTCGGATATGAGCTTGTGACTTCTAAACAAACGCACTACGCGAAAACAGTGATTATCGCTTGTGGGAACGGAGCTTTCCGTCCACGTAAACTCGATGTAGAAAATGCAGAAGCTTATGAAAACAGCAACCTACACTACTTCGTAACGAACTTAGAGCGTTTCCGTAACCGTACTGTAGCCATCTGCGGTGGTGGTGACTCTGCGGTAGACTGGGCACTTGCCTTGGAACCAATCGCAAAGAAAGTAACGATTGTTCATCGTCGCCCACAATTTCGTGCACAAGAACATAGCGTGAAACAATTAGAAGAATCAAGCGTTGAAATCTTAACACCGTATCTTCCTGACCAAATCATTGGTGATAGTACAAACATTCAATCCGTTGTATTGAAACACGCTAAATGTGAAGACCAAATGGAACTTCCTGTTGACGATTTTATCGTGAACTATGGCTTCTCTTCCTCTATTGGAGGAATGAAGAACTGGGGATTCGATGTGGTTCGTAACACCATCGTGACAAACAGCCAAATGGAGACGACTCTTCCTGGTGTCTTTGCCGTTGGAGATATCGCAACATACGAAGGCAAGGTTAAAATCATTGCGACAGGATTTGGTGAAGCACCTGTTGCCATTAATGCTGCAATGACTTACGTAAACCCCAATAGCCGTCCGAGCACAATTCATAGCTCATCGATGTTCTAACCGTTTACAAAATTTCAAAAAGAACGCTCAATTCATTTGGGCGTTTTTCTATTTTGTGTTAAAATAAAAAGCTACTCTTTTTAAAAGGGTTTCATAATTTGTTAAAAGGAGGATTTTTCATATGAAAAGCCCAAAAGAATTACACAATCGCTGTTTAGAATTACTATCTGAGCGCGGTGTAGAATTAGAACAAATTGCTGAATTAGTTTATTTCTTACAAGAAAAATATGTACCAGGATTAACGAAAGAAGAATGCTTATTGAACGTTAATAGCGTATTGAAAAAACGTGAAGTTCAAAACGCCGTTATCACAGGTATTGAAATGGATAAATTAGCAGAAGAAAAGAAATTACATCCATTATTAAACGATATTCTATCTCAAGACGAGCCCTTATACGGTGTCGATGAAATCTTAGCATTATCGATCGTAAACGTATATGGTTCTATTGGATTTACAAACTATGGTTATATCGATAAAGTAAAACCGGGAATTCTTAAAAACTTAGATGATAAATCAACTGGTAAAGTAAACATCTTCTTAGATGACCTAGTTGGTGCTATTGCTGCCGCTGCAGCAAGCCGTCTAGCTCACAGCATTCCAGCAAAAGAAGAATTAGACTAATCAAGCAAAAAGGATGAAGCACAACGCTTCATCCTTTTCTATAAAAATAGAGTTATACCGTATACGGTATAACTCTATTTTTATTCTCCTAAAACGAGTCCAGCAAATT
>CAJZJI010000192.1 GCA_916049935.1 uncultured Streptococcus sp.
CGTGTCTATGACCGTGTTCGCGAAGCAGAAAAGCTCGGATTCAAGCGTGTCTTTATTCCAAAAAATAATTTAGATGGATGGGAACTTCCAAAAAATATCGAAGTCGTTGGAGTATCTTCTGTCAAAGAAGCTATTTACAAAGCCTTCGGAAAAGAAAATTAGAAAGGAGAAATATTATGGAACAACCTAAAAAATTTCGAGCATACGGAAGAAAGTTATTGCAACTGATTTTCGTATTGCTCGGAGGGTCTTTAGGTGCAACGTACTTTCCAAGTCTATGGCAAGCATTCAACATTACGAATGAATGGTTAACATCGCAAGTTACGAATATTTTGTTAGGTGCTATTATTCTATTCTTTATTTCCCTATTCGTGACGGATCCGATTTTAGCGGGCATTCGTAGACTTGAAAAACTCGTTAGCCAACTTTCCGTGAGCTATTTACTCTTTGGAATGATTGGTGCACTGATTGGACTCTTAGTCGCATGGCTCGTTGGATTGCCATTTACAAACTTACAAATTCCAGCAATTACGCAAGCTTTACCAATCGCCTTAAGTATTATCTTTGGGTACCTTGGCTTTTATGTCGGAACGACGCGTCGTGAAGATATTTTAAAAGCTTTTACGGGGACAAGAAAGAAAACGGAGGATTCTCCAGTGCTTGAACGTAAAGCAGGAGATAACTTCAGAAAATACAAACTGCTCGATACAAGCGTCATTATCGACGGACGTATTTACGATATCGCTAAAACAGGCTTTATTGAAGGGGTGCTGGTGATTCCAGTATTCGTACTGAATGAATTACAATATATCGCCGATAGCGCCGATAGCTTGAAGCGTGTGAGAGGGCGCCGTGGATTAGATATTTTAAACGCTCTTCAAAAAGAAGAGAATATTAAAGTAGAAATTTACGATGGAGACTATGATGATATTAATGAAGTAGACCGCAAGTTAATTCGCTTGGCAAAGGCGATTGACGGCATTATTATCACGAACGACTTTAACTTAAATAAAGTCAGTGAGTTCCAAAATGTGCCAGTCTTTAATATTAATGCGTTAGCGCAAGCCATCAAGCCAGTTGTGATTCCAGGAGAAACGTTGAAGACAACGGTTGTTAAATCGGGAACGGAGCGCCAACAAGGGGTTGCGTACTTGGATGATGGTACGATGATTGTCGTGGAAGATGGACAATATTATATGAACCAAGAGATTGAAGTGGTCGTAACGAGCGCCCTTCAAACTGCAGCAGGGCGTATGATTTTCGCTAAACCACTGCATAGCCAAAAGAAAATTAAACAATAAAAGTTAGTTTTATGATTACTGCGAATCCTTGCGGATTTGTTTATAATAACGGTAACGTTGCACCGGCTCGAGCCTAGAGTCTCTCGCCTAAAAAACTCAAAAAGGGAGTACGGAATCAATTCCGAACTCCCTTTAATTCGTCTTTTTTGCGAAACACGTTACTGTTATTATAAAATCCGCACGATTCTTCGTAATCATGGTGCTTAATTTTCTTTTGGTTGGAGCAATCAACGACCTGCTGACAATTTGAATCAATAGAAAAAGAGGATGGACGAATTTCGTCCATCCTTTTTGTTATTCAATGTCGATTTCAAATGGTTCGTCAATGGTTTCCGAGACGTATTTACCATCTTTCTTACGTTGTTTCACACATTCTGTTAATAAGTATTCGATTTGTCCGTTGACTGATCTAAAATCATCTTCTGCCCATGATGCGATAGCAGCATATAATTTAGATGACAGTCGTAATGGAATTTGTTTTTTCTTTAAATCAGCCATCGTTAGTATAGGCTTCCTGTGTTAACGATTGGTTGAGCATCATGATTGCCGCAAAGAACAACGAGTAAGTTAGAGACCATCGCAGCTTTACGTTCTTCATCTAGTTCTACGAGTTCTCCTTCGTTTAAGCGTTCTAACGCCATTTCAACCATTCCAACAGCACCGTCTACAATCATCTTTCTAGCGTCAATAATTGCAGAAGCTTGTTGACGTTGAAGCATTACTGCAGCGATTTCTGGAGCGTAAGCAAGGTAAGTGATACGTGCTTCGATGATTTCAAGACCTGCATTTTCAACGCGTGCTTGAATCTCATCGCGAATACGTTTTGCAACGACTTCACTTGAACCACGTAAGCTTCCTTCATCGGCAATGCCATCACCCGTTGTGTCGACGTTTGGAGCTACATCATATGGATAGATACGCACGATATTACGAAGCGCGCTATCACATTGAAGAGATAAGTATTCTTTGTAGTTATCTACGTTGAAGACTGCTTTAGCCGTATCGACCACTCTCCAAGTAACAGCGATTCCGATTTCAACAGGGTTCCCTAGGCAATCGTTAATCTTTTGACGAGAGTTGTTTAACGTCATAATTTTTAGAGAAATTTGATTTTTTAAGGCATTTAAGTTCGCTTCAACGCCGCCTGTAGTGCTAATTGTGACCGGAGTGCTTTGACGGTCGACATCACCGCTTTGGCCTAATTTTGTTTTGGCAGCAGGGTTTACAGACACGCTAAATGGATTTACAAAATAGAAGCCAGGTTCTTTAATACTTCCTGTGTACTCCCCAAAGAGCGTCAAAACAATCGCTTCTTGAGGTTTAACAACTTTTAGTCCTCCAAAAAGGATAAGACTGCTGATAAATACTAGAATGCTGAGGATAATACAAACTACTTGTAGGCCTTCATTTTTTATCAACGCAATTGAGGAAATAAAGCCCACAACTGAAAGGATGAGTAGAAGTAAAATGCTAAACAACGCAGCAAAACCGTTAGATTTTGTTTTTAAAATTTTTTCGTTCATAAAAAAGACTCCTTTGTCTATTTGATATCTAAATGATATCACT
>CAJZJI010000193.1 GCA_916049935.1 uncultured Streptococcus sp.
AGTTCCCAGATTTTGTTTCTGTAAAGCCATTATCACGTAATGTGTATCCTTTACAAGTTGGACTAACCGAAAAGACTTGGTTTGATCCTTTTAATGATGCAGTTGGTGTAAATGCCATATGCGCTTCTCCTCTTTCTTTTTCTACAACGTTAGTTTACCATATTTTGCCTCTAAACAAAAGCTCTCTCTTAACGCATTGCGTCCACAAAGGCGTCAATATCTTCTTTTGTTGACCCCATTCCAAATGAAAGTCTGACAGATTCTTCAAGACGACTCGTTTCGCCCTTAAACATTGCGGACAATACTGGACTGATTTGTACGCTTCCTGCTGAACATGCGGATCCAGCAGATACTGAAACATCTTTTAAATCATTGAAGATTAACGTTTGTGTAGCTTTTCTTCCCTTCAGCCAAATATTACAAACATGCGGATTCTTTGGATTTGCTACGCCGTTAAACTCAAACTCAATGCCTCTTTCAGACAACTTCTCGATTAGATACTCACGTAACTCTTGATAGTGTTGAACGAGCTCATCTCTTTTTGCTACAACGATTTGCATCGCTTTTTCAAGTCCTAGAATATAAGGAACATTTTCCGTCCCAGCTCTAAATCCTAGCTCTTGTCCTCCACCTTTAATTAAAGCGTGAATTGGCGCATCTTTTGATTTATATAGGAATCCAATCCCTTTTGGTGCATAAATCTTATGCCCAGAAGCGGTTAAATAGTCAATTCCATCCACCGTTAATGCTTCTTGTGCAAAGGCTTGAACGGCATCTGTATGGAAATAAACAGGCGACTCTTTTAATAAAGCAGCAATCTCTTCAATTGGGAATCTTGCGCCTGTTTCGTTATTAACCGTCATAATCGAAACTAGACGTGTATCCTCTCTTAGAGCCTCCTCAATTTCAGAAACTGTCACAATGCCATCTTTATTTGGAGCTAAATACGTCACGTCAAAGCCTTCTTGTTCTAAAAATTCAGCAGGTTTTCGAACAGAGGGATGCTCTACTGCAGAAACAATAATATGCCCTTTTTCTTTTGCAAAATGCTCACGAATACTTTCAAACACTAAATTGTTTCCTTCAGAACCTGAACTTGTAAAGATAATGGCATCGTGTGGAGATGCTTGTAGTTCTGATAAAATAGCTTTCTTCACACGTTCGATTTTTTGCTTTTGTTCACGACCAATGCGATAGACACTAGACGGATTCCCAAAAGAAGCCATTTCCTTTGTAATCACTTCTAATACTTCCGCATTTACTGGCGTCGTTGCTGCATAATCTAAGTAATTCACCTTGCACTCTCCTCACTTTCAAACAATACTATTATACGGGATGACTATTTATTGTCCTAATAAGTTGTTTTAATCTTTCCTATTATATCATTCTTTCAACTTATGATACACTAAACATAAAGAAATTTAAGGAGGAACTGTCATGAACCATCAACCGCTCGCTTACCGTATGCGACCTCGTACGATTGACGAAGTGATTGGTCAAGAGCATCTTGTCTCTCCTGGAAAAATCATCAATCGCATGGTTGTGGCTAAACAATTATCATCCATGATTTTATATGGGCCTCCAGGAACTGGGAAAACAAGTATTGCTAGCGCTATTAGCGGAAGTACGAAAGTCGCTTTTAGACAGCTGAATGCGGCGACTGATACAAAGAAAGACTTACAAATCGTAGCCGAAGAAGCAAAGATGTCCGGCAGCGTCATTCTACTACTCGATGAAATTCATCGACTCGATAAGACGAAACAAGACTTCTTATTGCCTCATCTGGAAAATGGCCGAATTATTTTAGTCGGAGCAACGACTGAGAATCCGTACATTTCCATTAACCCAGCGATTCGAAGTCGTACTCAAATCTTTGAACTGAAACCACTTTCTTCGCAGGATATTCAAAAAGCACTCTTAAAGGCTATCGAAGATGAAGAACGTGGCTTAGGAAAACTAAATCTAGACGTCACAGAAGAAGCCTTAACTCACTTTGCAAGTAGTACTAACGGAGATGTCAGAAGCGCCCTAAACGCACTAGAACTAGCCGCTAAATCAACTGAAGCTAGTGACGATGGAAAAATCCATATCACGATTCAAATCGCCGAAGAATGTATCCAAAGAAAAGCACTCTCCTATGATAAAGACGGCGATCAACATTATGATGTTATCTCTGCTCTTCAAAAATCCATTCGCGGTTCAGACGTGAACGCAGCCTTGCATTACGCTGCTCGTTTAATCGAAGCTGGGGATCTTACAAGTTTAATGAGACGCCTCTTAGTCATTGCCTACGAAGATATTGGACTAGGGAATCCACAAGGTGCCGCTCGCGCAGTATCCGCTGTGCAAGCTGCGGAAAGACTTGGTTTACCGGAAGCTAGAATTCCACTTGCGAATGCGATTATCGAACTCGCCCTTTCACCTAAATCAAACACGGCTATTCGTTCAATCGATAGTGCCTTGTCTGATGTAAGAATTGGTCGTGCGATTAGTATTCCGGACCACTTAAAAGATGCTCATTATTCAGGTGCACAAAAGCTTGGACGTGGTGTTGGATACAAGTATCCACATGACTATCCAGGACACTTCGTAAAGCAACAATACTTACCAGATGCACTTAAAAATGAGGAGTATTTCAAGGCAGAACCAACTTCTTCTTATGAGGAAGCTTTGATGAAACAATACCAAAAATATCGTCAAAAATAATTAGTGATTTCTTAAGAAATCGGTACCAAACTTTTATTGCAATCGACCTACTCTTGTGCTACTATAATGACATAGAGATCTAAGATGTGCGCGGTATTTACTAAGTGTTGACCGAACAATTTACGACTTTTTAGGGAT
>CAJZJI010000194.1 GCA_916049935.1 uncultured Streptococcus sp.
CAATCTTAAACATGTTAGATGCAAAAGATGCGGATAAAGCAGAAGCCTTCATGGTGAAACGCGGCATCAAAGTGATTAAAGGAAACGGAATTTCTGAAGTGAAGCAAAACAGTATTCGCTTAGCTGATGGCACAGTGATTCCAACTTACTCACTATTCTGGACAGCTGGGGTTAAAGCCAACACAGAAGCTGAAGTGTTTGGATTTAAAGCAGCTCGTGCAGGTCGTTTAGTGGTTAATGAAAACATGTTAGTCGATGGCGAAACAGATATCTTCGCAATCGGTGACTTAGCTTACTACGAAGAACCGGATAAAGGAAATGCTCCGCATCCTCAAATCGTACAAGCCGCTGAACAAACTGGTAAAACAGCAGCGAAAAACATTATCGCTTCAATTAACAACTCAGAAAAAGTAGCCTATAAAGGTAAATACGATGGATTCATGGTTTCTATCGGTTCACATTATGGTGTTGCTTTCTTAATGGGCAAATGGCACTTAAGTGGTTTCTTTGCAATGTTGATGAAACACCTCGTAAACATCAAGTATTTCTTAGAAATCTTCTCACTATACTACGCAATCCAATACGTGTTCCACGAGTTCTTCCATATTAAGAACCGTCGTAACATCTTCCGTGGACACTTATCACGCTACGGTAACGTATTATGGTCTGTACCACTTCGTTTATTCTACGGTGGTATGTGGACAATCGAAGGTTTGAAGAAAATCTTTGGTTTATGGGGCGCAAGCAGCTGGATTGATGGAAGTCATTTAGCATTCCCATTCCCTTGGTTAACAGAAGCAACAAGTGCAGCAAGTGGTGCAGCAGAAACTGTAACAGCAGCAAGTGGTGCAACAGAAGCTGCAGCGCAAACAGCTACTCAAGTTGTTTCATTCGGTTTCAACTATTCATACGGTGAACAACCAGCAATGGTTATTGAAAAAATGCCAGACTGGTTCGCATCAATCATGCAAATCATGATTCCAAACGTTGAAGTCGCTCACTTAATGCAAAAAGTGATGTCATTCGTAGAATTAGCTATCGGTTTAGCAATCATGGCTGGTTTCTTAACATGGATCGTCAACGCAGTGACAATCGGTTTAGTCGCAACATTCTGCTTGTCTGGTATGTTCTACTGGGTAAACATGTGGTTTGTTCCTGCAGCGATTGCGTTAATGAACGGTTCAGGTCGTGCATTTGGTCTTGATTACTACGTGATTCCATGGTTCCAAAGAACTGCTGGTAGCTGGTGGTATGGTAAGTCGAAAGCAATATATGGATTCGATAAGCAAGGAAACCAACTCGTTAAATAAGTATGTTATAATGAAGTCGGCATTTTTTGTCGGCTTCTTTTTTTAGAAGGTCGACTAGAAGGAGAAAACTATGACAATCGTACATCCAATGTGGATGGAGTATCCCGAATTACATGAAGAATTAAAACAAGTAAAAGCGATGATGCATGCATCTATCACAATCGAAAACCAACAGATTCGTGACGCTATTTGGGCTGTCCTTGAATCTGGTGGAAAAATGGTAAGACCTGCGTATTTGATTTTATTCTCAATGTGGAACGAAAATCGAAACAAGGAAGAAGTTCATGCTGTGGCTGCGGCTCTTGAACTACTTCATGTGGCAACATTATTACACGATGATGTGATTGATGAAGCTGATACCAGAAGAGGACAAGAAACGATTAGTGCTCGATTTGGGAATCGTGTGGCGATTTATGCAGGCGACTACTTATTGACAGTGTGCTATCAGTTGCTTTCAAAATACAGTCAAGATTTGGCGGGAATCCAACTTCCAACAGATGGGATGATGCGTGTCATTGACGGTGAATTGTCGCAGATGGAAGAAAGCTACAAAACCGATGTGACCGTGCAAGATTACTTGAAACGTATCGACGGAAAAACGGCTCAACTCTTTATGCTTAGCTGTATGATGGGAGAACGTTTTTCAGGAATGGGCGAATTAGAACGATCTAGACATATCGGAAATTCTATCGGGATGGCGTTTCAACTGTTAGACGATATTCTCGATTATGAAGTGACATCAGATCAATTTGGCAAACCTGTCCTAGAAGACGTCGTTCAGGGCGTTTATACGATGCCGCTGATTGCGTCTTTACCGAAGTGTGAAAAAGAATTACTTCCACTGTTGGAAAAGAAAAATCAGTTAACAGCGACAGACCGACTAGCCATTCAAAAGTTGGTCGTAAATGCAGGTGGCGTAGAAACTGCAAAAGATTTTGCGGAGAAATATACCATGAAAGCAATCCATCAAATCGAGAAGTTGCCTGAAGCTGATGTGAAGCCTATGCTTTTAAAAATCACAAATCAGTTATTACAACGAAAATCATAAAACAAAACAATTCACAAACAAGGGCATTTTCTGAAAAGGAAATGCCTTTTTCAGTTTAATCTTTCAAGTGAAAAGAAAAACAATTTTACAAATATTACCTAGACTTTTATCCGAAATATGCTATAATAGAACGTACAGAATGATTAATTCTAAATAAGAAGAGAAGGATGGGTCTGAATATGACTTTTAAAAAATCATTATCTACAGCAGCAGTATTATTATCATCTGCATTTGTATTAGCAGCATGTGGCGGAAACAGCAAAACTGATTCAAACAAAACAACACAAGCAGCTACAACACAAACTGCAACTACACAAGCAGCAACACAAAAATCTAATGCAGCTTTAAAAGATGGTACTTACAAATTAGTATCAGAAGCTGACAAACGTGGATGGCACGTAGAATTTACGATTACTGTTGAAGGTGGCAAAATCACTAAATCTGATTATGACAACTTAAACGATAAAGGTGAACGTAAATCAGC
>CAJZJI010000195.1 GCA_916049935.1 uncultured Streptococcus sp.
TTAAACAAGCGCCAATCCAAGCGTGAGAAGAACTGCGATGGTGATGCGGATGGCGTGATGTGATTTGTTGATGTTCCCTTTTTCTTTTCCGTTCATGTATGCTCCCACGCAGCAAAGCGTTGCCCCAAGGATCCATGTAAGGAATGGAATTCCAGGTAACACTGCGAGTAATGGGATTGTAGGAAGTGCGATAAGTCCGCCTACAAAAACGAGGATGTTTCCTGTTGTTTTGTCTCCTTTTAGAAGAGCTGCGCCACCTGCGAGTAGATGGATGAGCGCGAATGTGACGATAAAGAAGCTAAGAATAAAAAAGATGATGAATACATAGCCCATATGAGGTCCTCCTTGTTAAGCGATAATCATTAAAAATGTAATAACGATTGCAACGATGGCACGTGCTTTGTTTGGGTCTTTAATTTTATCCGGAAATGGATTTCTATTGACAAAGCAGACAACAAACTCAAGCATTTGATTTTCTGTTTTATATGGTTTTTCGTGCTGATTGTTCCAATAGGACGCGTATAACATGACTGCCCACGCTAAAATCCAGAAGATATATCCACCGACTGATTTTTCATAGATGAGACGGACGGAATGTAGCGCTGTGATCCCTCCAAGTAATAGAAGGAAGTTTGCGAGTGAAAATTTCTGCGTTCCAATCGTATAGACTCCAACGCTAATGAATGGTAATAGATAAAATAATGCGATGGAATTAATTGAAATAGGGAATGGTCCTGGCATAGAATTCTCCTTTAAGGTTGATAGTAATCAGTATAAATCGCACCTTGTGTTTTGTCAAAAGCCGGTGGGTAGGGTACACTAAGGGGGACAATGAAAAGGAGAGCCGAGATGAAATTAATACTATCGCCTGCAAAGGAAATGAATTGTGATGCATTAGAGGAACGCGACTGGGAAGTGAGTCCGGCTGCTAGGAAAGTAGTGGAGGCTGTGAGCGCAGTGCCTGAAGAAGAGCTTGCCCGCGTGCTTGGGGTGAAAGGGAAGTTGCTCGACGAAAACAAAGCGTTCATCGAAGGGTGGAAGGTGGCCGAAGCAGCGCCTGCCATCGAACTATACAACGGACTGGCGTTTCGCTGGTTGAAGCAAGTAGAGGGATGGAGAGAAGTCTTAGATTATGGAAGCAAGCATGTACGCATCTTATCTGCGTTGTATGGGGCTGTGGCGCCTGACGCTTATGTGAAGCCGTATCGCTTGGATATGTTGAGACCATTGCGCGTGGACGGGAAGAGCTTGAAGGCTTACTGGAAATCGGAGTGGGCCGAGTTGTTCGAAGAAGGCGAAACGGTGGTGAACTGTGCCAGTGATGAGTTCAGCACGTTACTAGAGCGCACGCGTTACAACTGGGTGGACGTGGAATTTTACGAACGCAAAGGCGGAACGTTGAAACAACACTCTACGACGTCGAAAAAAGGGCGCGGGTTGCTAGTGGGGTTTGCCATGCGCGAACAAGTGATGGATGTGAAGCAGCTGGAAGCTTTCGCAGAAGATGGATTCGCTTATGATGCGGAACTCTCAACGCCAGAAAAATTAGTATTTGTGAGATAAAAATAGAGGAGTAGGACAAATGTCTTACTCCTCTTTTGTCTTATTTTCTCTCCTGTGCGACATAGGCTTGAATCGCGTCGCAAGCGTACTGGCCAACGCCTTTGCCGTATTTATCGAGGTTCGTTCTGAACTCTTCGTTTTTCGCGTAGCCGAATCCGATGCTCGAGAAGACATCGATGGAGCAGTCGAAGGCATAAGCGCACATGTGTTGGTGGAGTTGTTTTGCTAAGTCTACGTTCACAGCGTCTGTTGCTGGTAGGCCTTTTTCGATATTGTCCGCGAATGCGAAGAAGATTTTGTTGAAGCCGTCCGCTACGATTTCTTCCTTGCCTTTTTGTTTTTCTTCGGCCTCGTTCATCACGCTTTCGCCGTATTTTTCAGTCGCGGCCTGTTTATATTTCTCGTTATCCTTGAAGGTGAACCCTTTGAATTTTTCTTCGGTTGTCATCGTCATTTTCCTTTCCGTAGACGCAATCGTCTTTTCTAATGTGTCGATTAATGTTAGAAGACGGTCTTTTTCTTTCTGCATTAAATTCAACTGATGTTTTAAGTGGGGTAACAGATTATCCTCGTCTTGCTTCATTAGGGACTTTATCTCTTTCAGCGAAAATCCCAAATATTTATAGTAGAGAATCGTCTGTAATTGGGAAAGCTCCTCGTCACTGTAGTAGCGATATCCATTTTCCTGTTTCTTCGGGGAAAGCAATCCAATTTCGTCATAGTGATGTAAAGTGCGCACCGATACACCACTGATTTCACTTACTTGCTTGATTAAATACATAACCTCAACTCCTAACACTAGATAGTGTAACCTATTACGTTACGTCAGAGTCAACCCTTTTCTCTTTCTTTTTTCCTTTTTCTTACTATACGAAACGAAGAAGATGACTACACCGTCGTCGCAAGGAGCAGTACTGCCTTCCCGGCACAAGCCCTCAGCCTCGTTCATTTAGAAGTACAGTAAAATACGATTACGGAAATCTTGCGGATTCATCGTAGCAGTAACGGGGGATAGCAATCAATGTGAATTACTGACTCTAGGGTGAAGCCCGTAGAGTCAGTTTGAAGCTTGGTAGAGCTTGAGACATAAGGCTCAAGCCGTTGCCCCATTACAGCTATGATGAAACAATCCGCAAGGATTGAAGTAATCGTATTTATATAAGAATCCCATCTAAATGGTCGATCTCATGTTGGATGACTTGCGCCGTGAAGTCGGTGAACGTTCCCGTATGCTTCTTGCCGCTCGGGTCGGTGTAGGCTACTTCAATCGTTTG
>CAJZJI010000196.1 GCA_916049935.1 uncultured Streptococcus sp.
TATGGCAATAGCGAACTTATGAATCGAGTCAGGTCCGGAAGGAAGCAGCTATAAGTAACGTTCGCTATGTGCTGTATGTACATAGAAGAAGAATCAGGCTGGACCAACGGTTCAGCCTGTTTTTATGAAAAGAGTATCCAGTGAAGGGAGAATAGTCGCATGAAAAATCAGAGTTTCCAAGAAGAAGTGCAGCACTTAGAAATCGTGCAAGACTTAATGGAACAAAAAGTGGCGATCGAGAAAAACCGATTGCAAGAACGCGACCTGGATATCGCTAGACAAGATACCATTCAGTATGGAATCCAACAATTAGAAAACCAATTGGAATCTCCATACTTTGGAAGAATTGACGTTCAATTTGAAAAAGACGAGAGAGTTGAGAAGATGTATATCGGACCTGCAACTTTCTTTGACGAAGACGACAATGTGCAAGTATATGACTGGCGTGCTCCAATCGCAAGCCTATTTTACGAAGGAACATTAGGAGAGCTTCAATACGAAACACCAAATGGCTTCGAGAAAGCTCAAGCCTTCTTAAAACGCGATATCGTCATCCGTAAGGGTGAATTAAAATCTGTTTATGACATTGAAAATGAAGAATCATTATTGATGGATGCCTTAAGCGCACCAACAAACCGTGACGGACACCTAGAAGGAATCACGGCGACGATTCAAAAAGAACAAAATGAAATTATTCGTTTAAATCCAAAAGACTGGTTCATCGTGAATGGATGTGCCGGAAGTGGGAAGACAACGATTTTACTACAACGCATTGCGTACTTGATGTACCAAGCAAAAGACAAGCATATGAGCGATATGCTCCTGTTGTCGCGTAACCAATTATTTGCTAAATACGTTTCACACGTAATCCCAAGCTTAACGGGAAGTGAATTGTACCAACAAACATTAGCGCAACATACCATCGAGCTCTATCGCAAAATGTATTTGCATAAAACAACGGCGCTAAGCCAAGTGCCAACGCGCAAAGTGTACTTAACAGACAGCGAGTGGATTGCGCTTGTACACCGTAATATCAAAGGCTTATCGGCGAAAG
This sequence comes from uncultured Streptococcus sp., assembly GCA_916049935.1. Taxonomy (GTDB): domain Bacteria; phylum Bacillota; class Bacilli; order Lactobacillales; family Aerococcaceae; genus Granulicatella. The sequence continues at coordinate 1,055 of CAJZJI010000196.1, forward strand.
ATTTGCCATACCGTGCTATCGGAATTAAAGGGCAAGCCGTATTTACGATGAAAGACTATCAAAAACTCGTCGAAAGCGTGAATACAGCACTACCGTTGCAACAACAATTAACGCAAATGCAAACCGTGCTCGAGCGTACGTTGAAACGCCGTCTCACGAAGTTCTTTATGTCTGAAAAGGCAAAAGCGGTCTATGAATCAATGAATGCGATGCAAATCGAAGTGTTGATGAAAGACGTGGAGACAAAGAGCGAGACAGAGTACTACCAGGCGCTTGGACAAAAAGTGTTCGAGAAGGAAGTACAAGAAGTAACGCAACAAGTAGAAATGTTCGCATTCGTGGATATTGCTGCACTTGTGGTGAAATGGATGTCCGAAGCTAAAATTCGTCGCCAAGAACTTGGTAAGACGGACAACGCGCCTCTTCCATTGAAGAAGATTGAAGGCAGCCGCATGCAAGTCACTGCAGAAGGAATCCGTCTGTTGCAATATGTCGCAACACGCGTGACGCCGGTTCGTGACTACACAGGCTTCAGCCACCTCTTCATCGACGAAGTGCAAGACGTGTCACTGTTGTGGCTTGGCACATTATCCAACTATTATTTCCGTGCGAAATTCACGGTAGTGGGAGATACCTTCCAATCGTTCTCAACGGCTACAACGATTTTCACATTGGAAAAACGACACCCAGAACTCGTGGACTTGATTTTTGCAAACCGCACGTTAACGCACCGCAACTTAGCAATCAGTTACCGTTGTACGGCGCAAATTTCACGTTTTGCAAATGGCATCCTAAATTGGCCACTCGATAAAAATGTGTTCCCACGTTCAGGGGCAGAAGTAGCAGTATACTTAGAACAAGAAGGCCAAGAAATGGCGCGCTTAAACACGTTACTAGAAGAAAGTCCAAAAGGCTACCATACGACAGCGATTCTTTGCCGTACGATGGACGAAGCCAAAGCGTTGTACCAACAACTCGACCAAGATGACATTGCGCTTCTTGAAGACAGCAGCGAGTCACTGGGCAGCCGCTTCGTGTTAACGACGATTCAAGTCGCTAAAGGGATGGAGTTCGACGAAGTCATCATTTGGAACGCGACAGACGAAGCGTACCATACGATGAAAGAACAAATGATGCTGTACACCACATGTACACGTGCAAAACACCAGCTCTCACTCATCACTCGAGCAGGCAAAGAGAGCCGCTTTATCAAGAATTCGAAAGCACCGATGAAACGAATCGGGCAGTAGAATTTTTAGCAAATCTATACTAGAATAGAACTGTAAAATTTTGAAAAAGGCAGGGAAGTAAAATGGCTTATCAAGCATTATATCGAAAATGGCGTCCTCAAACGTTCGATGATATGGTCGGGCAAAGTGCGGTCACGCATACATTGAAGAACGCGATTAGCAATCACAAAACGAGTCATGCTTACTTATTTACAGGACCTCGTGGGACAGGGAAAACGAGTGCCGCGAAGGTGTTTGCAAAGGCCATTAACTGTCCAAATCAAACAAATGGTGAGCCGTGTAACGAATGTGATATCTGTAAAGGGATCACGAACGGAACAATTGGCGATGTCATCGAAATCGATGCTGCCAGCAACAATGGTGTCGAAGAAATCCGTGATATTCGTGACAAGGCGCGTTATGCACCAACGCAAGCCGAATACAAAATTTATATTATCGACGAAGTGCATATGCTCTCAACAGGAGCGTTCAACGCACTGTTAAAAACCTTAGAAGAACCGCCTCAAAAGGTCATCTTCATTCTCGCAAC
>CAJZJI010000197.1 GCA_916049935.1 uncultured Streptococcus sp.
TTCTTGAGAAGCGAGTAATTCACACATCTTCCCTTGTACTCTAGACTGTGGCAGTTGCGCCATCTCCTCTTTAGTAACCCATTGCAACGTACGCGTTGCATGCTGCTCTAGCGCTCCCGAAGCTGTCGCACATTGCAATTCAATATCCCAACGTTGGTGACTGAAAATATGTTTTACGGTTTTCGGTAAAATGCGAGTTGGTTGAAGCTTCATTTTATATAAACTCTCGAATTGAACTTCCAGCGGGATGTTCTGGTTAATTTCGTAAGTCGAATTTTCTTCGGCAACTCCTTCAAATAAATCAATCGATTCTCCCACCGTACTAAAATCACGAATTAATGGGAAATGCCAAAATCCACTTAGCAGGTCTGCTTGCGTATTCTTCTCTACTAAGAAACGACCTTTGTCATCTTGAATAATAAACGCTCGCCATTTCATCGGCGTTGGTTTCTTCTTCGGTTTCTTAATCGGATAAATATGCATCGTTCCGTTTTGATACGCCGCACTAAACTCCTTCACTGGACTCTTTTCAGGGCGCGGATTCACCGGCGACTCGATATCCGAACCTAAATCCATCAAAGCCTGATTAAAATCTCCTGGTCGGTCGGGGTCAATTAACATTTCAGCAATTTCTTGAAACGCCCAACGATTGCTTGGGTTTCCAATATCTAAGTTCACTTCAAACAATCGGCTAATCACACGCATCAAGTTGCCATCCACAGCAGGTTCTGGCAACCCAAAAGCGATACTGGCAATTGCGCCTGCTGTATAAGGTCCGATTCCTTTTAATGAGAGAATCCCTTCATAAGTATTCGGGAACACTCCACCAAATTCTTCCATTATTTGAATCGCTGCTTTTTGCATATTGCGTACGCGCGAATAATAACCAAGACCTTCCCAACATTTTAATAACAGCTCTTCGGGTGCCTCTGCTAAGTCTTTCACCGTTGGAAACGTCGTTAAAAAGCGCTCGTAATATGGAATTACTGTATCCACTCGCGTTTGTTGAAGCATAATTTCACTCACCCAAATAGCATAAGGGTCAGTTGTTCTTCTCCAAGGCAAATCTCGTTTTTCTTTGTCATACCAATCGAGTATCGCCTTTCTGAAACGCTCGATTTTCTTCTTGTCCCACATTTTTACGCCAATACCGGCTAAATCCATTCTTCTTTCTCCATTTCAAATTGCGCAACGGCCTCTTCAATCACACTAGAAGTAAATCCTTTTTGATACAACTTCCCTTTGATTTGATACCAGAGCGCTGATTCATTCTCTTCGTATTTTTTTGCGATGCGTCGGTAAATCGTCGCAATCTCTTTTACTGCTAATTCTGCTTCCATTTCACTTTGCGATTCAAACGATAGAAACGGAACCACTTCTTCAGCGATTTCTTTCGAATACCCTTTTTGCATCACAAATACTTTTACTTTTTGCTTAGCCACTTTCGGCGTCACACGCTTTTGTCCTTTTAAATACGACTGCGCAATTTGAATTGCATTTTCAAGTTGCTCTTTTAGCGTATATCCTTCCAGCACTGTTTGAATGACCTTATCGCTAATCCCTTTCTTTTGCAAATCAAAAACAACAGACTTTGGCCCTTTGAACGTCACAAACTTAGCTTGATTTAAGTAGCTTTCTGCATAAAACGTATCGTTAATAAAATTCTGCTCATGCAGCTTTCCAAGTACTTCATTAATAATATCTTCGTCAAATTCTAATTTTTCTAATTTCTCATAAACTTCCTTCGTAGAACGAAGCTTAAAGTTCAGAAAGTGTAGTGCCTTTTGATAGGCTTGTTGAATACAATCATCATGTTGGATTTCTTCGATTTGTTCTTTTGTCAGTTCTGTCCCTTTGAACAAGGCATACTTTACAACCGTTGCCTCGTCGACACCAAACGCAAAAGCATCATTCAAATAAATATTGTAGCGGCCTTTTTTCTTCTGAGCCTCAATTTTTGTAATGACCATATTCTCACACTCCAATCTACTTAGAATATTTTAGCAAAATACACAGATGAATAAAAGCTTGACTGCCTACTTCTCATTAATACATACGAAAAAAAGGCTCACACGAGGTGAACCTTTCTTCGTTTAAACTTATTAAATTAGTCTTTATCCATTCCCATTGCACGCATAATTGCTTTTGCAATTTCTACGATTGGAACGATTGAGAATGCTGCCCCAACTACGAACAACCATTGTTCAGCTGTAAGAATCGCCACATCAAATACAGTTGTTAATCCTGGAATCACCATTACGCTTAAAAGCATTACTGCTGATACTAGGATTGCGTAGTTGAACAACTTGTTCTTGAACGCGCCAACTGTGCCAAGTGATTTGTACACTGACTTCACGTTGAATGCGTGGAACAATTGGATTAAACCTAATGTTGCAAACGCCATTGTTTCACCAACTGGGTTCCCCCAATTAGCAATATGAGTTGCATACCAGAATACAAATAATGTAATTCCACCTTCGAAGAAACCTTGGTAGAAGATACTTGGTAACACACCGTTTGATAAGAAGTTCGAACTCTTACCGCGTGGTGGGTGATTCATGATATCCGCTTCCGCTTCTTCAAGACCTAGGGCAATCGCTGGGAATACGTCTGTTACTAAGTTGATCCATAAGATATGGATTGGCTCTAGAATTGACCAACCAGCCATTGTCGCAATGAACATTGTCATTACTTCACCGAAGTTCGCAGATAGTAAGTATTGAACAGCTTTTTGGATGTTCGCGAATACTTTACGTCCTTCTTCAACGGCTACGACGATTGTTTCGAAGTTATCATCGGCAAGTACCATGTCTGAAGCACCTTTAGAAACTT
>CAJZJI010000198.1 GCA_916049935.1 uncultured Streptococcus sp.
TAATGTGAGTTGAACCTAAGATGAAGTTAACTAAACCAGCATTACGTTCGTTTGTGTCAAAACGGTTTTTGAATAATAATACGGCAACGGTTGTGATTAGTGGAGGAGCAATACATGCTGCAGAAACCCCAGCCATGAATGCAGTATTTCCTTCGCCAAGAAGAACGGTACCTGTAACGTATGCAGCTTTATTCACTGGACCACCCATATCAAAGGCACACATACATCCAATTACAAGACCAAGAAGAATAGGGTTTGAATCTTGGAATCCCTTTAAGAAGTCCATTAGTGATTGGTTAATATCTGCCATTGGACTAACAATAACACTCATAAATAGTCCGGTGATTAAAACACCCAATAGTGGATATAAGAAAATAGCTTTTAAACCGTCCAAGGCTTTTGGTAATGCTTTAAATAATTTTTCTAAAAGAACGACTAAGTACCCCGCGAAGAAACCACCGATGATACCACCGAGGAATCCTGCGCCACCGTTACTTGCCATTAAACCAGCAACAAAACCACTCACTAAAGCTGGGCGATTTCCGATACTTTGTGCAATGTAGGCTGCTAGAACGGGAGTCATCAAGCCCATTGCTAAGCCACCAATTTCTTTTAATTGTGCAGAAAAGGCATTGTAAGTTTCATGATTTGGATCGAATGAGTATATTCCGAATACCGCAAATGAAATCGCGATGAGCACCCCACCACCAACGACGAATGGAAGCATATGTGAAACACCATTCATCAAATGTTTGTAGATTTCACGACCAATAGAGCTCTTACCAACGTTAGAAGATTGGGGAGCTTCTGAAGCTTCAACAACTGCATCGTCAGAGTGGTATTTCACAACGCCTTCTCCGCGAAGAGCTTGTGCCACTAATTCATCGGCATTTTTAATTCCTTGTCCTACTGAAACGTCGATAATTTTTTTGTTGACGAAACGTTGTGCTTGAACGTCCTTGTCAGCAGCAATAATGACGGCTTTTGCATTTGCGATTTCTTCAGGAGTGAGTTCATTCTCAACGCCGATTTGACCGTGTGTTTCAACTTTAATCGTTACTCCTGCTTTTTTAGCAGCCTGTTCAAGAGCTTCTTGTGCCATATAAGTGTGTGCAATCCCTGTCGGACACCCAGTGGCAGCGATAATATCATATTTTGTCATTGTTTTTCCTCCTTTGTGTGCTATGAAATGCGTTTGATTTGTTGCATTAATGTAGGAACGTCTGAAAAATCTGTCAATCCAGGTCTAAATGCTGTTGAACTACCTGCAGCCACAGCTTTGATTAAAGCTTGTTCATCTGATAAACCTAATAATTGGCTTCCGACAAATGTAGCTAAAAGAGTATCGCCGGCACAGGCAGTATTTACCACTTCTCCTTTTGGAGCTGTTACATGGATTGTTTCTGTTGGCGTGAATAGAATTGCTCCCTTTTCGCCTAAGGAAACTAATACATTTTCGGCGCCTTTTTCGAGTAGTTTTTGACCACAGTCTTTAATTTCTTCAAGGCTTGGATTTATCAAACCAAACCACTCAGCCAATTCTTCATCGTTGGGTTTGATAAGATAGGGGCGGTATTTTAAAAGGTCGGGTACAAAGTCAGCAGAAGTATCAAGGATTAACTTAAACCTTCTAAGTTGAGCGGCTTTTGCAATTTTTTCATAAGTCGTATAGGTAATGCCTTCCGGATGACTACCAGATACAAATAAAAAGTCCTCTGTATTCATATTCTCTATTATTTTGAGTAGTGTTTCTTCTTGGGGTTGGCTTACGCTAGGACCTTGATTTACGAGTTTAAACTCTTCACTCGTTGATACTACTTGAGTAAATACATTGATTCGAGTGATTCCGTCTACATTAACGAACTGTGTTTGGATGCCTTCCTTATGGAGCTCGTCTTCGATGAATTGACCAGTAAAACCTGCTTTAAAACCTAATGCTGTGTTGTTCATCCCAAGTTTTTTTAGAATAAAGCTGACATTTACTCCTTTCCCGTTTGGGATGTAAACGGCCTCTTGCGTTCGGTTCACTTCAGAAGGCAACATTTGCAAGGTTTTAATAAACAAATCGATGGCTAGATTCATCGTACAAGTATAAATCATCATTTCACCTCCCATTATGATTTTTTGTTATACTTATTATTACATACAGCATACTGTAAATGTTTTCTAAAATGAGGTTAACATTTGTAAAACTTTACAAAATGGAGGGGTTCACATGTTCAACACGAAAGGTTTAACAAACACTGAAAAATATCTACTTGCCTATATTGAAGAACATATAGAAGAGATGCCTTCTATTTCAATTGTAAAGTTAAGCGAACGAGCAAATGTTTCAACTGCGTCCATTGTGCGAACAATGAGAAAGCTCGGGTATGATGGCTTTACGAGTTTTAAACATGATTTGAAGAAGCAATATCGATTTGCAAATGAAAATTTATCAACTTTCAAAAGTTTAGAGGTTGTGGATCAAAAGATTCAAGCCGTTGTAGTAAAAAATGAGCAAGAGGTCCGACGAACAATTGAGCAATTGGATAGCAGAGCAATAGAAGATGCTGTTCAAGCAATTTTTGGGGCACAACGCGTCTACTTATTTTCTCGGGGGCTGAGTGAAATGATTGCCAGTGAAATGGAGATAAAATTCCATTTATTGGAACGGACGTGCGAACAATATGTAGACCCCAATATTATAAAGACAATTAGCCATCGATTAAATGCGCAAGACGTGGCGATTATTATATCCCTGAATGGACATACAGAAGAATTAGTCGAAGCAGCCAAAGTGTGTCAACAAAATGAAGTTCCCATCGTTTTAGTAACCGCTAATGGTGCGAG
>CAJZJI010000199.1 GCA_916049935.1 uncultured Streptococcus sp.
CTTGTTCTTCAGTAGTCGTTTGTACTGTTGTTTCAGGTACTGCTTCAGCTTTTTCAATAGGAATTAGTTCTGTTGTAGTAGACACTTTCGGTAACTCTTTCCAAATCCCCTCTTGATCAACATAGTAACCGTCTGGAGTTACTGTATTTCTTAGCATCGTACCTGACTTGTCAAAGTAATGCCAGCCATCACCTAATTTGATCCAATCTGTCTTCATTACACCGCTGCCGTCAAAATAATACGTTGAGTGATAAACTTGGTACAAACCTGTTACCATTTTTCCATTTTCAGCTAAATAGTACCACTTATTATTTTCTTGATACCATCCAGTCTGCATTGCACCACTGCTCTTGAAATAGTAATAACCATCAGCTATCCATTTCCAGCCTGTTTGCATTGCACCACTATCCGTAAAGTAATACTTAGTTCCACCAATTTCTTTTAGGCCTGTTTCCATTGCTCCTGATCCATTTAAGAAATACCAAACACCACTAATTTGTTTCCATCCTGTTTGTAAATACCCATTTGAATCAAAGTAATACCAGACACCACCAGATTGTTGCCAGCCTGTTTGAAGGGTTCCTGATGAACTAAAGAGGTAACGATTGTTTCCAATTGTTTGCCAGCCTGTAACCATTCCACCAGAACTATTTAAATAGTACCAAGAACCACTCAAATATTTCCATCCTGTCTGCATATACCCATTGTTATCAAAGTAATACCAGACATTACTAATCTGTTGCCAGCCTGTTTCCATTGCTCCTGCTGAATTGAAATAGTACCAAGTACCACTTAATTGTTGCCACCCAGTTTGCATTACACCTGAGCTATTAAAATAATACCAAATACCACTGATTTTCTTCCATCCAGTCACCATGACATAATTTTCGTAATAATACCATTTACTATCAACTTGTTCCCAACCAGTAGCTTTTACTTTGTTTAATGGTTTCCCGTCTTCTCTACGCGAGCGATATTGGCCACCCGATTTAAAAATCTCACAGGCTGTTCCATCTTTATCACGATCAAGATGCCCCGCATATCCCGGTTCCCCAACTAAAATATCCCCATAACCTGCAGCCCATGCTTCTGAACAATTTCTAAAATGAACTGTATCTGCATGAACAGTATTTTCTATCGGTAAGATAAAAGATACTAAAACTGCAAAAAAACAAATAATTACTTTTTTTAATTTCATACCTAAACTCCTTTTCAAAGTGATAACTTCATTATAAATGAAACCGTTATCCTATTCAATCGAATATTGTAAGTTCATCAAAAAAGCCCTAGCCAAATTGGCTAGGACTTCGTCATTTGTAATTATTGTTCAATCTCTTTTTCTTGAGCCCATTCGAAGTGGAATGTTCCTGGTTTGTCTACACGGTTGTAAGTATGTGCACCGAAGTAGTCACGTTGAGCTTGAATTAAGTTTGCAGGTAATGTTTCTGAACGGTATGAATCATAGTATGCTAACGCACTTGAGAATGTTGGTACTGGGATACCAGCACGAACAGCCGTTACAACAACATCACGAACTGCATCTTGGTAAGATTCCGTTACATATAAGAAATACTTATCTAATAATAAGTTTTTCAATTGAGGATCACGTTCGAACGCATCTGTAATCTTTTGTAAGAATTGCGCACGGATGATACATCCAGCACGGAAGATTTTAGCGATTTCGCCGTAGTTTAAGTCCCAATTGAACTCTTCGCTTGCTACACGCATTTGAGCAAATCCTTGCGCGTAACTCATAATTTTAGAGAAGTATAATCCTTTACGAACTTGTTCGATTAAAGCTTGACGTTCTGAATTTGTTAATTCAGGAATTTTAGTTGCTGCTAATTCTTTACTTGCTGCAACACGTTCTTCTTTCAATGTTGAAACGAAACGCGCAAATACAGATTCAGTAATTAACGGAAGTGGCACACCTAAGTCTAATGCGCTTTGTGAAGCCCATTTACCAGTACCTTTATTTCCAGCAGTATCCATGATTACGTCAACCATTGGACGACCTGTTTCAGGATCTTTCTTCGTTAAAATGTCCGCTGTGATTTCGATTAAGTAGCTATCTAATTCGCCTTGGTTCCATTCTTTGAATACTTCAGCGCATTCTTCTACAGATAATCCACCTACACGACGTAGGATATCGTAACTTTCAGCGATTAATTGCATATCACCATATTCGATTCCGTTGTGAACCATTTTTACATAGTGGCCTGCTCCGTTTGGTCCGATGTAAGTTACACATGGAGCGCCATCGTCTGCTTTAGCAGAGATTTCTTCTAAGATTGGTGCTACTAAGTCATATGCATCTTTTTGTCCACCAGGCATGATTGAAGGTCCTTTTAGGGCTCCTTCTTCCCCACCAGATACACCAGTACCGATGAAGTTGATTCCTGAGTTTGCAAGTTCTTCATTACGACGCATTGTATCACGGAAGAATGTATTTCCTCCATCAATTAAAATATCGCCTTTATCTAAGTGTGGAAGTAAACTTTGAATTGTCTTATCTGTTGCTTCCCCAGCTTTAACCATTAATAAAATTCTTCTTGGTTTTTCTAGAGACTCTACAAATTCTTCAACAGAGTATGTTGGAACTAATTTTTTATCTGGATGTAGAGCAATCACTTCGTCTGTTTTTGAAGTTGTACGGTTGTAGATTGAAACGCTATAGCCACGGCTTTCGATGTTTAAAGCCAAGTTACGTCCCATAACAGCCATACCCACGACACCAATTTGTTGTTTTGACATGAAACTTCCTCCAATTTGTTTTATTTAACACATCTATGTTATCAAAAATCACGCTTTTTTGAAAGGCATTTGAATG
>CAJZJI010000200.1 GCA_916049935.1 uncultured Streptococcus sp.
TATTATACTACCTTTTACATAAATTTGATAGCGGTTTTAGTTTTTATTTAAAATATTATATATTTGATGTTTTTAAATGATTTAATTCCACTTGTGACTCATTTTTCCAACTATTCAATGAATTAATTCGTTTTTTTAGTGTTGAATTTTTTCAACTTTTCAAAATTCTTAAACTTTTCTTAATCTATTTTCGGGCTCTTTCTTGTAATTTTAAGCATAAAAATACCCCCTCAAGCATTGAATGAACAATCCTTGACGGAGTATCTTATAAACAATATTTAATTAGCGTTCGATTTCAGTAATTTTTCCTATGTCGTTTGAAATCTTAACGTTCACTTGTTGTCCGTTTACTGATAAATCAAATTCCCAAACTACTTCACCTCTTAAGTTTCGCCTATTATAACCCGGACTCATTGATTCTAAGAGAATGTTTTATGAAGTTCCCAAGAAAAAACACCCCGTAGCTTTCGCTACAGGGTGCCTGAAAGTCACATATTATTCATTTGTGTCTTCTTCAGAAGGTGTTGATTCAACAATGACAACTTCTGTTTGTTCCACTGGTAATACTGGTTCTGAAGTACTTGTTTCCATATTGCGGTAACGAGCCATACCTGTACCAGCAGGGATGATCTTACCGATGATAACATTTTCTTTCAATCCTAGTAAGTGGTCTTTCTTGCCGCGGATAGAAGCATCTGTCAAGACACGAGTTGTTTCTTGGAATGATGCAGCAGACAAGAAGCTGTTTGTTTCTAATGAAGCTTTTGTAATACCTAGTAATACAGGACGAGCTGTCGCAGGTACTTCACCGTTCATGATTGCAGAGCGGTTACGTTCTGTAAAGTCTGCAATATCAAGTAATGTTCCTGGAAGGATTTCTGTTGAACCTGGATCCATTACGCGAACTTTACGTAACATTTGACGAACCATTACCTCAACGTGTTTATCGCCGATTTCTACCCCTTGCATACGGTATACTTTTTGTACTTCACGTAATAAGTAGTTTTCAACTGATAATACGTCACGAACACGTAATAATTCTTTAGGATCGATAGAACCTTCTGTTAATGGAGCACCACGATCGATGATTTGTCCTTCTTCCACTTTTAGACGAGCTGTAAATGGAACTGTGTAAGAACGAGTATCTGTAGAGCCTTTAATTGTAATTTCTTTAGTACGGCTTCCAGCATTTTCTTCGATAGAAACTACTTCACCCGCTACTTCACTGATTGTCGCAACCCCTTTAGGATTACGTGCTTCGAAGATTTCTTGGATACGAGGTAAACCTTGAGTAATATCGTCTCCGGCAACCCCACCGGTATGGAACGTACGCATTGTTAACTGTGTACCAGGTTCCCCGATTGATTGAGCGGCAATTGTACCAACTGCTTCCCCAACTTCAACTTCTGAACCTGTAGCTAAGTTACGTCCGTAACAGTATTTACATACACCATGTTTTGTATCACATGTGAAGGCTGAACGAATTGTAATTTCTTCGATTCCAGCTTCAATAATCTTACGAGCAATATCTTCAGTAATGATTTCATTACGTGCTACTAACACTTCACCTGTTTCAGGATGTTTCACTGAACGTTGTGCGTAACGTCCTAACATACGTTCTTCAAGTGTTTCAATGACTTCATTTCCTTCTTTAATCGCAGTAATTGTTAAACCACGATCGCTTCCGCAGTCTGTTTCACGAATAATCACATCTTGCGCAACGTCTACTAAACGACGAGTTAAGTAACCTGAGTCGGCTGTCTTCAAGGCCGTATCGGTCATCCCTTTACGAGCACCGTGAGTAGACAAGAACATTTCCATAACGGTTAACCCTTCACGGAAGTTTGATGTTACCGGTAATTCCATGATTTTACCGTTAGGAGCGGCCATAAGACCACGCATACCAGCAAGCTGAGTAAAGTTAGAGATGTTACCACGGGCTCCAGAATCACTCATCATGAAGATTGGGTTACGAGAACCTAATGTGCGGATTAACGCTTTTTGGATATCATCTTTCGCTTTGTTCCATGTTTCGATAACACGTTCATAACGTTCATCATCTGTAATTAAACCACGACGGAATAATTTAGAGATGTTGTCGACTTGTTTATGTGCTTCTTCAAGAATTTCTTTCTTGTTATCCGCAACTGAAATATCTGCAATCCCTACTGTTAAACCAGCACGAGTTGAGAATTTATATCCTAAGTCTTTCATACGGTCTAACATCATTGAAGTTTCAGTGATATGGAATCGTTTGAACACTTCGGCGATGATTTGACCTAAGTTTTTCTTCTTGAATGGTGCAACGATTTCGCGTCCTGCGATTTCTTCTTTAATGTTTGCCCCTGCTTCTAAGAAGTATTTATCTGGTGTAGCCACTTCTAAGTTTTCCATTGTTGGCTCATTTAAGTAAGGGAATTCGTTTGGCATAATTTCGTTGAATAATAATTTACCAACTGTTGTGACCATCATTCTCTCTTTTTGCCACTCTGTAAATGGTTTATGTGGAAGTGAGCTTGCAGGAATCGCAATACGGCTGTGTAAATGAACGTATCCATTGTTGTAAGCCAAGATTGCTTCGTCCATGTCTTTGAAGAACATACCTTCACCAACACGGCCTTCTTGTTCCATTGTTAAGTAATAGTTCCCTAAAACCATGTCTTGAGATGGTGTAACTACTGGTTTACCATCTTTAGGGTTTAGGATGTTTTGAGCCGCTAACATTAATAAGCGTGCTTCAGCTTGAGCTTCTTGAGATAGTGGCACGTGAACCGCCATTTGGTCTCCGTCGAAGTCGGCATTGTAGGCTTCACACACTA
>CAJZJI010000201.1 GCA_916049935.1 uncultured Streptococcus sp.
ATTCAAAAGAAAATCGAAGACCCACTTAGTGAAGCACTCCTCAGTGGAGAAATTCGCTTCGGTCAAAAAGTGACAATCGGTTCTCAAAAAGGGAAAGTGACAATTAAAGAAACAAAAGTCGCTCCTAAAAAAGAAGCCGTTAAAGCATAAAAAACATAACAAAAATAGCCACTTCTATGTGAATAGAAGTGGCTATTTTTTAATAACTTTGTTTTTGTAAGAGTAGGTGGCAGAGCGTGAGGTCATTCATGTCCTTGACATTCAGTCCTGTTTGTTCACTAAAGCGATCGATGCGGTATTGCAAAGTATTGCGGTGTAAGAAGAGTTTTTGGCTCGCCTTTGAGACATTTCCATGAGCGTCCCAGAGAGCTTCAATCAACTCTTTCACGTCATCTTCGCTTAATAAGAGAATCAACTCGTTGGCAATCGGTGCGATGTCGAGTAGAGCGTTAGCAATCGCCCATAACACGACCGGCGCAAACTCTAGGCAAGAGCGCTTGTGCGAATGCATTAAGTATTCCACGAAGAGTGCTTTTTCAGCTTGATAGAGAAGCGGCACAGGGCTTGAGGTTGCCCAGCGGTTTCCGATAAAGAGCTGTAATTCCACGGCGAAGTCATCTTCAATGGCGGATTGCACTTCAAAGAGCGTGCTTGCAAGCGATGTTGCGACTTCCGGGTTCACAACGAGCGTGTAGTGATGGCGGAAGTTTTTGAAGACGGCAAGGGTCCCAACCGTTAAGTTCTCGACGAACTCCAACCAGTCTTTTTCTTGAAAGACGCCTTCTTGCTTAGGAAATACCGCCAAGTGTACGCATTGGATATACGCGGTTGGAGTGGGCAATGCGCCTTTTCCTTCTAAGTACGCTAGCCAAGGATGCGTTGGGATTGAAGATTTTTTCGGTTGTGTATTTAAGGTTTCGATGAGGAATCGTTCGCGCTCAGTTAAGCTGGATTCTAAGAGATAAATCACTTCACCGTTCAACGTTACAGGAACAGTGTCTTGACCGTTTTCTCCAAGAAGAGCATCCGGGAACAATTCTTTCCAAGTCTTTTTCATAAGAACTCCTTTTTTGAAAAGTGTTTGCCTCTTAAGTATACACGTTGTTGCCTAGAGAATAAAGGTTCTTATACTATGATTTTATAAAGAAATTCGGTAGAATAGGACATATAGTCAATATAAGGGGGATACGAAATGTCAACAGAATGGTCATTAAAAGAAATTTACCCTTCATTTGAAAGTGAAGAGTTTCAACGTGACTTTGAACGTTTTTCAAACTTTAGAGAGGTATTCAACGGCTTAACGCTCGAAGATAACTTAGAGTCTATCAAAGCGGCAATTGCAGCGCTAGAAGAGTTCAGCGTATTAAGCAGCCGCCTTGGAAACTACATTAATTTAACATTAACTGCCAACACAACAGACGAAACAGCGAATAAATACCGTACATTATTCGGCAATGCGTATGCTGCGTTAAACAGTGCATATACAAAAGTCTACAAATTTATCGGAAGCGTGGAAACAGATATCACAGCTGACGAAAATCTAAAAGACTACGAATTCTACTTTGCAGAAGCAAAACAACAATACAAACATCTATTATCCGATGAATTAGAAGATGTGATTGCGAAATTCTCTATCAGCGGTGGAGACGGTTGGGAACAACTCTTCGAAGCGATGACTTCAGGCGTTGAAGGCGAATTTAAAGGCGAAAAAGTAACGCTTAGCGAAATTCGTAATATGGCGTATGATGCGGATGCAGCGGTTCGTAAAGAAGCGTACGAAACAGAATTGAAGATGTACGATACGATTAAAGAACCAATCGCATTTGCCTTAAACAATATTAAACAACAAGTACTTACAGAAACAAGCCTACGTGGTTTCGAATCACCACTAGCGCAAACATTAGAAGCATCTCGTATGTCTCGTCAAACATTGGATGCACTTCTTGAAGCGATTCGCGAATATTTACCACAATTCCGCGCTTACTTGAAACATAAAGCTTCTCTCTTAGGTCATGAAAATGGATTACCATTCTACGACTTATTTGCACCAATCGGAGAAAGCTCACGTCGTTTCACCATCGAAGAGTCTAAAGAATTCTTGTTAGAAAACTTCAAAGGCTTCTCACAAGATTTAGCAGATATGACAAAAGAAGCTTACGAAAACAACTACATCGACTTCTTACCACGTAAAGGAAAAGTGGGGGGCGCGTTCTGTAGCAACCTACCATTCATCAAACAATCACGTATCTTAACAAACTTCTCTGGTTCATTAAGCGACGTTGTAACAATTGCGCACGAATTAGGACATGCGTACCACGGTTTACATATCGAAAACCACCGTGTATTAAACCAAGAGTACTCAATGCCTGTTGCGGAAACGGCGTCAACTTTCAACGAAAATATCGTGATGAACACAGTGATTAGCGAAGCAAGCGATGCTGAAAAAGTAGCCTTACTCGAATCACAATTACAAGATACAACACAAATCATCGTGGACATCTACTCACGTTACTTATTCGAATCAGCAGTATTTGAAAACCGCGAAAAGAGCTTTATGTTCTCGAAAGATTTAGAACAATTAATGTTGGATGCGCAAAAAGAAGCATACGGCGACGGATTAGATCCAGACGCAATGCATCCATATATGTGGGCTTGCAAACCGCACTACTATAGCAGCGGCTTAAGCTTCTACAACTTCCCATACGCATTCGGAGGATTGTTCTCTAAAGGCTTATATGCCATCTATCAAGAGCAACCTGAAGGATTCGTTGAGAAATATCAAGAGTTATTGCGTGCGACAACAGT
>CAJZJI010000202.1 GCA_916049935.1 uncultured Streptococcus sp.
ACGGTAGCCCTAGGGTGTTTTTATTAAATTCTCACTTTTTGGGGTCAGTCCCAATGATATGTAGCGGCTCTTATTTGTTAGGTTCAATTATTTGTTGAAAGTATTTTTAATTCCTTCTACTGCGCCTTCAACGCCTTCTTTAACGTTTTCTATAACTTCTTTGGCTTTACCTAAACCTTTTTCTACTGCACCTTCTGTTTCAGTGCTTTTATCACCAGTAACTTTACCTAAAACTTCTTTTGCAGCACCTGATGCTTGTTGTAATTTATCTTCTAATGACATTTGAAGACCTCCTTTGTTGTTTATACTATTAAGTCTAACACTAAAAAAATAGTTTACAAAAGTTTCTGCTTGAGAAATTATTCGTAAGCAGATGTTGCAAAGAGAATGGAAGTATCATGTTAAAATAATTCTAAAGAGACTCAAGGAGGATACCATATGACAGAATATCAATTACCACGCGTTTGGAGCGCAGCCGATAGCAACCAAGGGAAATTCTCAGGAATTAACCGTCCAACGGCAGGATCGCGTTTTGAACAAACATTACCAGTCGGAGAAACAGATTTACAAGTGTATTCGCTTGGCACACCAAACGGTATTAAAGTGACGATTATGCTGGAGGAATTACTCGAAGCAGGCGTCGACAAGGCAGCCTATGATTTATTCAAGATTTCAATTATGGATGGGGACCAATTCGGTAGCGACTTTGTAGCGATTAATCCGAACTCGAAGATTCCAGCACTCTTAGACCGCTCAGGGGATGAACCGATTCGCGTCTTCGAGTCAGCGAATATCTTACTTTATTTAGCAGAAAAATTTGGAAAATTCCTTCCAGAAGACACAGCTAAACGTACAGAAGTCTTAAACTGGCTCTTTTGGCAAACTGGAGCAGCACCATTCTTAGGAGGCGGATTTGGACACTTCTTCAACTACGCACCAGAGAAAATCGAGTATGCCATTAACCGTTTCACTATGGAAGCAAAACGCCAATTAGACTTACTCGACCAAGAGTTAGCCAAACGCCCATATATCGCAGGAGACGAATATACGATTGCTGATATCGCGATCTGGTCATGGTACGGACGCCTCGTTCAAGGACACTTGTATCAAAATTCTGCAGAGTTCCTTGATGCGCAAAGCTACAAGCATTTAAACGAATGGGCAGACAGAATCGCAAAACGTCCCGCTGTACAAAAGGGAGTAGAAGCGGAGTATAAATTAATTAAATAAAGAAGGGTTAGTATGATTGAATATAAAAACGTCGCCTTGCGTTATGATGAGAAAATCGTTTTAAAAGACGTGAACTTAAGCATTAACGACGGCGAATTTATGGTGTTAGTGGGGCCATCCGGTTCAGGGAAAACAACCATGTTGAAGATGATTAACCAGTTGATTGAACCGACTGATGGAAATATTTATTTAAATGAAAAACGAATCAAGGAACATGACCAACGAAAATTACGCTTAGAGACAGGCTATGTCCTTCAACAAATCGCGCTGTTTCCAAACTTAACGGTGGCGGAAAATATCGCGCTCATCCCTGAAATGAAAGGGTGGAAGAAGGAGCAAATCGCCGCGAAAACAAAGGAACTACTCGACAAGGTAGGCCTTCCAGCAGATGATTATGCCAAACGACTTCCAAGCGAACTCTCTGGTGGGGAACAACAACGTGTTGGGATTATCAGAGCTATTATTGCTGAACCGATGACACTTCTCATGGACGAACCGTTCTCAGCGCTTGATGCGATTTCTCGTAAGCAACTACAAGAGCTCACAAAGGCGTTGCACCGTGAGTTCAAGATGACGACGATTTTCGTCACCCATGATACGGATGAAGCGTTGAAGTTGGCGGACCGTATTGCGGTTTTAAAAGACGGAGCTATTGAGCAGGTCGCACGTCCTGAAGAAATCTTAGAGCATCCTGCAACGGAATTTGTCCAAGAATTGTTCAAAGGAGGTGCCGTTCATGCATAATTTGATAACGACCTTCCAAGAGCGATTTAGCGACTGGACAGTGGCACTAGGGCAACATTTACAACTATCGCTATTAGCGTTATTAATTTCGATTGTCGTGGCCGTACCACTAGCCGTTATATTAAGCTCACACAAGCGCTCTGCAGCATTTGTTCTTCAAGTGGCAGGGATTTTCCAAACAATTCCTTCATTGGCGCTATTAGGGCTCTTTATTCCATTTATGGGGATTGGAACAGTTCCAGCACTCACAACGCTTGTCATTTACGCCTTATTCCCGATTTTACAAAATACGATTACGGGACTACAGGGGATTGACCCAAGCTTGGAAGAAGCGGGGATTGCCTTTGGGATGACGAAGTGGGAACGATTGAAGAAGTTCGAGATTCCAATCGCGATGCCTGTCATCATGTCTGGGGTGCGCACCTCAGCGGTATTTATTATCGGAACAGCCACTCTTGCGGCGTTAATCGGGGCAGGGGGACTCGGTTCTTTCATCCTTCTTGGAATTGACCGTAACAACGCCAGCTTGATTTTAATTGGGGCGATTTCTTCAGCCGTTCTTGCCATTGCGTTTAGTACGTTGTTGAAATGGATGGAACATGCTAAATTAAAAACGATTTTTGCAACGTTTATCGTCCTATTTGCCGGACTCGGAGCGTCTTTCGTTTCAGGGATGATGCCTTCGATGGGCCAACAAACACTGATTATTGCCGGTAAATTAGGACCGGAACCAGAAATTTTAGCGAATATG
>CAJZJI010000203.1 GCA_916049935.1 uncultured Streptococcus sp.
AGCCGTGCGGATATTTCGGGAAACGCACGCCATTTCTGCGATGGCGAGTTCAACTCCAGGATACGAGGAAAAGCGGTTAGAAACGGACCACTGGACCGGAGCGACGTAAAGAACGTGAAACGTTCTGCGGACGACTCCGGGAAGTGGACGCCGTTTCTGCTTTTCCGAGTTCAACTACTCAGGATACGAGGGAAATCCTTCACAGTGCGAAGGATTTGGGTGTGGGCATTGCTTCTCGTATACTCATTCATCCCTGTAAGACAATACTTTACTCTATATCAGCAGTATTTACTCAACATCAAGAAAGTCAATAAACCACTGTGCCTAACTCATTGCTCATACTTATTGGGTTAGTTTCAAAGCACAAAAGTACTACTAGGAAGTTTCATCCCATAATAATACAGATAATTAAAATGAACTTAAAACAATTTGCCTTGCAATAGTAAAACACCCAGCTCATCACCAGGTGTTTCCTACTATTATTCTTCAGTTGCTTTTGTTCCCTCAAGCGTCCATTTTAAGTATGCATCCATAAACGGATCTAAGTCTCCATCCATGACTGCCCCAATATTTCCTGTCTCATATCCAGAACGTAAATCTTTTACCATTGAATATGGATGGAATACATAGTTACGAATTTGAGACCCCCAGGCGATATCTTTTTGCTCGCCACGGATAGCTGCCAATTCTGCCGCCTTCTTCTCTTCTTCTAATTGGAATAATTTCGCCTTCAACATCGCCATCGCTTGGTCTCTGTTTTTAAATTGAGATCGTTGCGCCTGACTCTGTGTCACAATTCCAGTTGGAATATGCGTAATACGTACCGCAGAAGACGTCTTATTAATATGTTGTCCACCGGCACCACTTGCACGGTACACGTCGATTTTTAAGTCATCTGGATTAATCTCAATATCAATATCTCCGTCCATTTGCGGAACAACATCCACTGAACAGAATGATGTATGACGTTTCCCAGCCGCATCAAATGGAGAAATTCGAACGAGACGATGCACGCCTTTTTCAGAACGTAAATACCCGTAAGCATTCAAGCCCTCAATCGACAAGGTTACAGACTTAATCCCTGCTTCGTCCCCGTCTTGATAGTCCACTGTTTCCACACGGTAGCCATGTTTTTCAGCCCAACGCATATACATACGCAGTAGCATACTTCCCCAGTCTTGCGATTCCGTACCACCAGCACCTGGATGGATTTCTAAGATGGCACTGTTCTTATCATGAGGACCGTTTAGTAACATACTTAATTCGTACTGTTGCAAGTCCTTCTCAAGAGACCCAATCGCTTCAACGATTTCCGCATGTACTTCTTCATCCGGCTCTTCTTTATACATTTCAAATAACAAACTAGTTTCTTCATGCGCCAATTCCATCTTATGGAACGTATCATAGATAGCCTTTAATTCATTATTCTTTTGAATGACTTGATTCGCTTTTTCGCTATCATCCCAAAATGATGGTTCAGACATCTCTTGCTCATAGGCTGCGATATCTTCTTCTAAGCGATCTAAGTCAAAGAGACCTCCTATAACTGATGATTTGTTCGTTCATGGCTTCAAGCGCATTTCTAATTTCACTAATTTCCATACTGACCTCTTTCTAAAAGAAAACGGCGAAATGCTTCGCCGTCTCCCCTTGTTATTAAGCTTTTTCTGAATCGTCGTCAGAAGTTCTGTCATGACCTGTAGCCACTACACTACGAACTCCTTGAATTTGTTCACGTTGTAAGTTTTGACGAATTTGAGATTTCATCAAGATACGTGTTACATCATAGTCGATTGCAGCAATCATTTGTTGGAATCGTTCGTAACCTTCTGTTTGGTACTCTGTTAATGGATCGATTTGAGCGTATCCACGTAAGCCAACGCTTTGACGTAATTGGTCCATATCATCGATGTGATCTGTCCACTTACGGTCAACCACACGTAGGATAACTACTTTTTCGAACTCAAGCATTTGATTGTCGCCATTCAATTGCTCTTGTTTTTCTTTGTAGATTTCCATTGCTTTTTCGTATAAGAGTTCTTCGATTTCAGCAGCTGTTTTGCCTTCTAAATCGCTAAGTGAAAGTTCATCTGGAGCACAGATTGAGTTGTGAGCAAAGTCCACAATCCCCTCTAAGTTCCACTCTTTTTGATCTGTCAATGTATGACTTTCCACAACACGGTGAATTGTACGACGGATCATTCCTTTTGTCACCTTTTCAAGTGATTTTTCTTCATTAATAATTTGTAGACGTTGTGAGTAGATGATTTCACGTTGTTCACGCATAACCTCATCGTACTCTAGGACGCTTTTACGAGTATCGTAGTTGTTCCCTTCAACACGTTTTTGTGAAGACTCTACTTGTTTTGTTAACATCTTACTTTGGATGAAGTTATCATCTTCTTCATCTGTTAAGTTTAGACGTTCCCAGATTGCTTGCATTTTTTCTCCACCGAAACGTTTCATCAAATCATCTTCTAATGATAGGTAGAATTGTGTTGCACCTGGGTCCCCTTGACGTCCACTACGTCCACGTAATTGGTTATCGATACGACGGCTTTCGTGACGTTCTGTTCCGATTACGCAAAGTCCACCTAGTTCTTTCACGCCTTTACCAAGCTTAATGTCAGTACCACGTCCGGCCATGTTTGTCGCGATTGTTACAGCGCCACGTTGACCTGCTGACATGATAATTTCTGCTTCTTTAAAGTGGTTTTTCGC
>CAJZJI010000204.1 GCA_916049935.1 uncultured Streptococcus sp.
CGTAAATAGCATGTTCCACACAAGATTCATCCAGCGAGCCAATCCAATATCCATTGGAAGTATTGGCCAGTTCTCTAATTTTTTGTAAGATTGTTTTTCTTTGGACGCCGTCCTTACTTGAATGTGCAATTTCGTTTTTTCCTAAATCAAACAAACGGTCCACACGATGGTCGGTTATCTCTTTGTCATTCACGAGAACGACACAATCTCCAAGAATCATGTATTCCAGTTTTGTTCTTGTTAATTTTGCAAAAACAAAGGCGAAAGTCGGCAGTTTACAATATTCTTCATGGTTAAAATTATCTAACCCTATAATCGAACGGACCTCCTTAATACTTTCAGAAAAAATTCCTTTTAACGTTTTTGATTCTGCACAATGTTTTGCAATCACCTTAGACAATAAATGCGTTACTTCAGAAACCGAATATCCAATCGATTTTTTTGCATTATATAAATCTGTGGCTCCATCAATCACCCAAAAGAAATTTCCAAAACTACCAAGCGCATCTTCGTTTTCAACCGCCGTACCTTGAATAGAACAAATGCTTTTAATTTTCATGACGTTTCTTCACTCCTCCGACTCCAAAAAACACTCCTAATCCAACAAGGGAAGCAATAGCACCTAAGTAGCTATTCGTTCCTGTTTGTGGTAATTCTTTTTGATTTCTGTTTGCTTCAGCTTGAACGAATTCTTCTTTAGCTGGTTTGTTGGCTTTTTTATCTTCTTCTGAAACCTTACGGAACTCGAACTTTTGATTTCTGTTTGCTTCAGCTTGAACGAGTGCTCCTTTTGCTGGAGTGTCGGATTTCTTGACTTCTTCAGAAACCTTACGGAACTCAAACTGTAGATATCTTTCAAAACGTTCTCCTCGCGCGATTGGAACGAACACCTCTCCAATTTTGTCAATTAAATTAGCCAATTGATCATCGGAGTAGGTTGCAAGATAATAATATCCATTTTTATTTCTTGCAGTCACATGATAGTTCCCATTTTCTGTATGAATATCGGCATTCCCAAGCCCTAAAGCTACTACGGAAATATTCCCATAATCTCCAGAATTTAGCAATGAAATGGAGTTCCCTGTTAAGTTTGAAAAAGAATTATCGATTGCTGTAATGCTGCCTGTAGAGTTATTGATGACAATCCCATCTTTTCCACCGTTAATAACGTTGCCTGAAACAGTTAATCCATCACTAATGCGGAGAAGTTCAATTGAAGGAACTTCAGAATTTTGAGCTTGATTATTAATGATATTGTTTGTTACTTCAATATCTTTTACTTTTCCTAAGTACTCTTCACTATCTCTGGCTACTCGGATTGCTTGTGTTTTAGGGTCTTTAATATTGAATCGATTATTTGTAATTACTACTTTCTTATTTAAGTCCAGAACATCTTCTGTATTTTTGTAACTAAAGGCATTTACTAACGCTCCACCATCTTCTCTGTATCGAACACTTTCTTCCTTTGTCTTTTTATCAAATACATTATCTTTAATCACAATATCTGTGAATCCAGTAAATCGAATCCCTGAATAAACTAAGTTGTCGAAATGATTGTTCAAAATCTTAATATTCGAAGGATTTTGAGTAGTAATGGTTTGATAATGCGTACCAATTGCGGTTACCAATTCACCGGACTTATCACTCTTTCCAAAGTATGAATTTTGAATGGTTACATTTTCTGACTTCACACCAGTTTCGTTTAATGCGTACGGGAATCCTTTTCTTGTCATCGGTTCGATTTGAATCGACTCTTTTGTAATCATCGCATTATCTTTAATCGTTTTAGGTAATGCTTGACCTAAGAAACGAGATTGATCCACCAATACATTTTTAGACCCCGCAATTTGAATGGCATGCCCTTGATAACTATCTTTAAACGTTACATTGCGGATAGTGACATTTGAGCTATTCCCAATCGCAAAACCACCAGAAGAATTAATAAACGGTAAATTCTTTGGTTTAGTGCCTTCTTCATTCAAAGCACCATTCATATCAATCGTACCACCCGTAAAACTAATATTTTCTGTTGGCTCCCAGAAAATCTTATCCCCTCCATTAATGAAAGGACCCGTCATAAATACGATTGAAGGACGTCCTTGGAAGTTAATTCCGTTAACAATCGTTGCATCATCATGCAAGCGAATATCGATATTGCTCTTTAATTGGACCATTTTCTTTACAAGATACTTTCCTTCAGGGAAATATAATTTTCCTCCACCGAGTCCTTGAGAAGCTGCATCGATAGCTGCTTGCATAGCTTCGTGATCATCCGTAACTCCATCCCCAACTGCACCGAAATCTTTAACATTTAAAGTATCAGTTGTAGGTTGAGCAGCTTCTGCCCCATTCGCACTTCTTTCCGATACAGAACGAAGAGCGTTAGTTGGTACATTTAACTTTTCGTTATTTGCATCTTTATTTACTTCTTCTACTTTTTCACCAGCATCAGCTTTCTTAGGAGTTTCTACATTTTCTTTTGGAGTTGCATTTTCTACCGTAGTTTCTAATTGGCTGTCCTTTTGTGCAGGAGTTTCTTTTGCCTCTTTCTCACCCTCTTGAACTTTTTCAGGAGATGTCTCCGTTGTTACTAGTTTGTTTTCTTCTGTAGTTGGCTGAGTCGAAGTAGCTACTTCCTCTGCTAATACATTTTTCGTACCCACAAAAGAAACCGCTAACAAAATAGAACAAACTCCAACTTTTAACTTACGAA
>CAJZJI010000205.1 GCA_916049935.1 uncultured Streptococcus sp.
TCGGCTATCTTTTGCAGGCCAAGGGATGGTTTCAAGAAGGATTCAGTAAGAGCATTGAGGATTTGATTTTGAAAATTGCTTTACCAGCGTCTATCTTTGTTTCCGTATTAAAATTTATAACAAGAGAACAACTCGTGAGCTTCTTTGGAGCGAGTCTATATCCGTTGATTACGGTGATTCTAGGCTACATCGTGGCATGGGGCGCTGTAGTTTTGTTCAAAGTTCCAGTCGGGCGACGTGGGATTATGCTCAATACATTCGTGAATGCGAACACTGTCTTTATGGGACTACCGCTCAACCTCTCTCTTTTTGGGGAAGAAGCGATGCCGTACTTTTTGGTTTACTACGTGATTAATACATTGTCGATTTTTACCGTTGGAACGTATGTTGTAGCCACTGACCGTCCTGATGGAAATAAAAATAAAGGAATCGAGTGGAAGAGCCTCTGTTCACCGCCGCTCATTGCGTTTCTAGTGGCTTTAGCAGTTGTGGCGCTTGGCATTCCAGTTCCAACGTTTGCACAAAATTCCATTAATATAGTAGGAAGTTTAGTGACACCATTGTCACTGATGTATATTGGGATCAATCTCAAGCAAAGTGGCCTGGGAACACTGAAGATAGACCGTGATACAGTACTTGCGTTATCCGGACGCTTTATTATTTTCCCAATGTTAATGGTATTAGTGTTACTTGTTGGAGGAGCGGATAACACCTTATTAAAAGAAACCTTTATTATTCAATCCACTATTCCAACACTGGTGATTATGCCGATTTTAGCGGCAGAAGCTAAAGGAGATGTAGATTTTGCGACGAATGTGGTGACAATGACAACCATTGCCTACTTAGTGGTATTGCCATTGTGGTCCCTATTCTTATTTTTCATTTAGCGAAATTATCATATATGATAATTTTTCATGCATACAAAAAGCGAAGAACCTTAGAGGCTCTTCGCTTTATTTCATTTTATCTTATAAAAATTCATGCGTATCAAAGAAGTTTCCTAGTTCTGCTTTGATTGTTTGTGCTTCAGTATCAATCTCTGTAATCTTGATGATTGAAGAGTAGTCTGTTACGTTGTGGTTTGAAACCCCTGATTCACAGAATACAACCGCACCTGCTGTTGTTGAATCAAACTCTTGAATAAGACTACGCATACCGTTGATTGTACCGCCGGCTTTCAAGAAGTCGTCGACGATTAATACATTTGATCCGCTAGCTAATGTACGTTTTGATAATTCCATTTTCTCAACGCGAGAAGAAGAACCTGAAACATAGTTAATACTTACTGTAGAACCTTCCGTAATTTTTGAATCACGGCGCACGATGACGAATGGTACGTTTAAGTAGTTCGCAACGGTTTGTGCGATTGGCACCCCTTTTGTTGCAACCGTCATAACAGCATCGATTTTCTTATCTTCGTAAGCAGATGCAATCATTTTCCCTAAATCATGTAATACATCTGGTTTTGCAAGTAAATCAGAAAGGTAAATATATCCCCCTGGTAATAGACGGCTTGCATCGTTCATTTGCTCTTTTAGTTTTTCCGCAGCAGCCAATGCTTGTTCGCGTTTGATTTTCGGAACAAAAATTACGCCCCCTGCAGCACCCGGTACTGTGCGAATAATCCCTACACCTTGCTTTTCAAAAGTCTTCTTGATAATAGCAATATCCTCACTGATAGAAGATTTTGCGGACTGATACAATGCTGTAAATGTTGATAATGAGATTAACGTATGTGGGTTATCTAATAGACGTTGTGTCATATCGACTAAACGTTCACTTCTTTTTAATTTCATCGTTTCGTCCTCCTTTTTTTCTTTAAGACACTATTATAGTATACACAAAAGTACGGAAATTACAATTTTTTTAAACCTGTAATATTCGGGAAATGAGTGATTAAAACCTTGAAAATCAAAAGAATGTTCCTGAATTCATTTAGAAAAACTAAAAATTAGTCTTCTTTCAGGAAATCTACGTTACTATTCCTGAAAATAATAAAGAAAAACGAGCCTAATTAGACTCGTTTTGTTATATACGTTTAAGTTCGATGCCAACAACACCGTATTGTGCTTGTTTTTCCTTCGAATAGTAAGTCAACATGTCGTCAGGATGAGCATCGCCTACATCTTCTGAAGTATACCCACATTGTAGTAGCGAGAGGTTTTCGTACAGTTCTGTGAAGTTTTTAAAAACATGCAACTGAACCACTTCGCACAGTGTCGTTTGCGAAGCATCTTCGGTATTGGTAAATCGAATGTGGTCACCAATGTGAATCGATTGGCGCTTCTCATCGTAGAGCCGAAGTTCAATCGTCTTTTGTCCGGAGGCAATGGAAGCGTACGGTTTTGGGAAAAGAGTCATCTCATGAAGCATGACTAGTTCTCCTTGTTTAGTACGAATTTTTCAACGGCAACAGCAACGCCATCTTCATCGTTCGTTGTTGTCACGAAGTTAGCGATTTCTTTAATCGAATCAATCGCATTTCCCATCGCAACGCCAAGACCAGCGTATTCAATCATGTCACGGTCGTTTTCGTGGTCACCAAGACACATCACTTCATCGCGTGTAAGGCCAAGTTTATCGGCTAGATGATGCACGGCTTTTCCTTTGCTCGCTTCAGGGTGAATCACTTCGAGGTAGAAGCCTGCGCTACGGAAGATGTTGTAACGGCTCTTGAAGTC
>CAJZJI010000206.1 GCA_916049935.1 uncultured Streptococcus sp.
ATGTACAGCGAAAGCTTGGGACGAAAAACTACCATTCCGTGCCGTCTTAGAAGAACAACCAGAAATTACAGCGACTTTAAGTAAAGAAGATTTAGATGATGCGTTTGATTATCACTATCATATTAAGAATGTAGATTTAATTTTTAAACGCGTTGGAATCTTATAATTTTGAAAAACATGCTGAAAAGAGTGCATTTTCAATAAAAATATGGTATAAATAGAAAGTAAAATTTAACAAAAGGAGTCAGAAAATGATTAACGTAAGTGATTTAAAAGCTGGAATGACATTCATTCTTGATGGAAAATTAATTAAAGTGTTGGAAATCAGCCACCACAAACCAGGTAAAGGTAACACTGTAATGCGTATGAAAATCCGTGACGTTCGTAACGGTTCAACAGTAGATACAACAATGCGTCCTGATGAGAAAGTAGAACGTGCACACATCGATACAAAAGATGTTCAATACTTATACAGCCAAGATGGCGTTGGAGTATTCATGGACTTAGAAACATACGAACAATACGAAATTCCTGAAGAAACAATCGAACAAGAATTAAAATACATCCTAGAAAACATGGAAGTTAAAATCCAATTCTACGGTTCAGAAGTAATTGGGGTTTCATTACCATCAACAGTTGTATTGCAAGTTACTGAAACTCAACCATCAATTAAAGGGGCTACAGTTACAGGTTCTGGTAAACCAGCAACAATGGAAACAGGTTTAGTAGTTAACGTTCCAGACTTCATTGAAGCAGGAGAATACTTAGAAGTTAACACTGCAGAAGGTACATACGTACGTCGTGCAACTAAATAATGATTTATTGAATCAAGGATGAGCCAAGCGTTCATCCTTGTTTTTTATAAAGGAGAAATGTGTATGCGGATAGCTGTGATGGCAGGAACACCTATGGACACGAAGTTAGGCGTTGATTTATTAAAGGAAAATGGATTCGATCAAACGATTTCTGTTCCGATTTCTAAAAATCCGGTCGAACAAACGACTTTTCAAGCGTTAGAAGACGAAGAAAGAGAACGATATATTAGAAGTGTGATTGACGGGCTGAAAAACGACATTGACGCTGTATTTGTGTATTGTAACTCACTAAGTTCAGTTGTGAATTTCGATTCCTTGCAAGAAGAATATAGACTTCCTATGATTACTCCGATGCAAATGTATCGCACACTAGGCGTCGAACATGATTATTTAGCAGTAATGGCAGCGAATTCTCATGGATTAACAGGAGTAGAAAATAACTTATATATTGCAAACCCAAATTTGAAAGTGTTTGGAGTGACGATGCTAGAATTGGTTAAAGCGATTGAAACAGGGAAACCACAAGAGGAGATTATTAAGCAATTCGACTTCCATAGTTTATTCCATTATTTTGAAAGTACAGAAATCGAAGCTGTTGTACTAGGGTGTACGCATTTCCCATATGTAAAGACAGAATTAGAGCAACTCTCAAATATTCCTATTATTGATGTGGGTGTCTATATGATCGACCGCTTGAAGAGCCATATCCAGGAGGGAAATTTATGATTTCAATCGGAAAGATGGGTTATTTCTTTCGTTATGACAAAGTGAAATATAAAAATCCCGTAAAGTTTCCTGAAATTGCAGAAGAAATGGAACAGTTGAAGAAAGCTGGCCAAGATGCAAGAGGGGAATTCACGAAGTTTACAGAAGTGTTTCAGAAGAACTTTAAGTCATTTCGCATGGACCGAGTTAGTCAATGGATGAATCAAGCCCAAGTGGCAAGACCCGCTTTTTGGAGATACTTTATCGAAGAGGGGCAAGATGAAGGAAATCCATCCTTTGCATTACGTTTGTTTTATAATGACGATGAACTAGGCGTATATGTAGAATTGAGTTTTATCGAACGCAAAATGAATGAACACTCACTAAGGTTACAAAATAAAGTACTAAACTGTGAACCTAATCGTAACATTTTATATGTAGCATCTGATTTTCAAAAGAATGCAACAGCTTATGAAGGAAACGTATCTAATAGAGATGAACTAATAAAAGCTGTCAAAGAAGGAGAAATCCGTAAAGTCATTTTAAGAAGGCCAGTATTTCTTGAAAGTACCAAAGATGGAATTGAAGAAGAACTTACGGACGCATTGAAGGAATTAATTCCGTTTTATGAAACCATTTCTATGAATGAAGTAAATTAAAAGAGGTAGATATTAAATCTACCTCTTTTTGAATTTAAATTTTTATGCTGGAGAAGGAGTTCCTGGTTTAACCGTTACTTCTTCTTCTGATTCCGTTTGTTCTTCCTCAGTTGTTTCTTCTGTAGTTTCCTCAGTGGTTGTTTCACCAGTTGTTGGACCTTCAGTAGTAGGTGTCTCTGTTGTAGGTATTTCAGTTGTTGTTACTTTAGTTGTTCCGCTTTCAGTAGTGACTGTTGTTGTTTCATCACCTTTAACAATGATATACCCAACATATTCATAACAATCAATTTCATCAATAGTAATTTCTTCTAATTGTGAAATAGAGACTACTTTAGTTTCACCGTTTAAAGTTACTTGAGAAGCGTCTACAGATCCAACAAGGATGCTACCAGCACCGATTACAAATAAAATAGTAACTAACTTTTTACCTTTATTTGATTTTAATAGAGCATAGGCTGCGCCTAAGACCAGGATTCCTGCACCAA
>CAJZJI010000207.1 GCA_916049935.1 uncultured Streptococcus sp.
ACCATGAAGGCTTCTGCTTTATCCGCATCTTTTGCATCTAACATGTTTAAGATTGTTGGAACTGCTTCGATAATGTATAACTCGAAGTCGTCTTTATCTAAATTGTATTCATGTGCTAACACTGGAATCCAGTCCATTAATTCACCGACTAATTCAACCCCAGTAAATCCGGCACCACAAACCGCAAACGTTAATAACGCTTTACGTTTTTGAGGGTCATGTTCTTTAGCCGCTTTTTCTACACAGCTAAGAATATGTTTACGCATTTTCACTGCGTCTTCCATTGACCATAACGTAAATCCATTTTCTTTAACACCTGGAACGCCGAAGTCATTGGCTTCTCCACCCATACCAAGTACTAAATAATCATAAGAGAATTCGCCATGTTTTGTACGAACCACTTTGTTTTCTTTATCAAGACTTGTAACAGTATCTGTTACTAAGTTTACATTTTTAGAACGTGCAAAGATTTTTTGTAAGTCGTATTGAATCGCATCTGGCTCAACACGTCCTCCAGCAACCTCGTGTAATTCAGTCATGTAAGTTAAGTAAGGATGTTTATCAATTAATGTAATTGTGACATCTTTATTCTTTTTCAACTTATGTGACAACGTCTTTGTAGCGGCTACCCCTGCAAAGCCGGCACCGATTACTACAATGTTTGTTTTTGTCATTGCAAATCCTCCTTGAATTTTCTCACTTTAGTAGTATATTCTATTTTGCACTTTTTGTCCATTGATTGTCGGTTGTTTCACGAACTTTAGCCGACTTTTTTGTCCGAGTATTTTTTGAGTAGTTTTACATGCGTTAATGCATAGTTCGCTGCAATCCCAATCGCTACCCCAGCAAAGATTCCGACAATTGACATCGCAGGCAAATATAAGAGCACGGTCCACGATTTTGCCATCCAGCTCGCGACCATCAATTGGCCGACATTGTGCAAAATCCCACCTGTGGCACTGACCCCAATCATGCTGACACGCTTCTCGCCCAGTTGCATCACCAGATACATTCCGATAAAGCTGACAAGAGCGCCCATTCCACTATAGAGGAAGGTTGAGAAGGTTCCCCCAAGAACGGTCGTCATCAATGTTTTCATCACCACAACCAAAACCACTTCTTTAAACGACAGTGTATATAAGCTGATGAGCGTTACGATATTGGCTAATCCTAGCTTTGCCCCTGGCGCAAATGTAAAAGGAAAAGGAATAGCTTGTTCGAGTAATCCAAGGATGATTCCTTGTGCAGTTAATAATGCGATAAAGACAAGTTTTCTAAGATTGCTATTTTTTTGCATTCCATTCTCCTTTCCTATTTTCTAAAAGAGGCCGGAAACTCGTCCAGCCTCTTTCAACTATTTTTTACGCCTTACTAAAATTTTATTCTTCAAACTCACAGCTTTTGGTGCCCATGTATGGAACATTTCAAACCAGAACTTAGAAATTGGCATATCAAATTCGCCGATATATTCCACTAACTCAGGATCAAACGATTGCTTGAATCCGTTAATCCCACCGTGATGTTCTTGGTCTTCAGAAACTCCGAAGAAGTCAAACGAACGGATGCCTTTTTCATCATAAAGAGTTTGCATAATCCAAGATACAAGCGCCTTATTGGCATTCAATCCACCATCACCCGTGATGTTCGCGCCATATAAGTAGTACGCTTTATCTAAGTACGTTACAACAAACGCTCCGCTGACGACTTTTCCTTCTGGATACTGTTCCAAGTCACCTTTCACGCGTTCGATTTCTTTTTCGTATTTAGCGATATTGACTTTTAATGATTCAATTTGCTTTTGAACATTCTCGATACGTTTTGGATTGTTCAATGTTTCCAATTGTCCTGTTAACTTATCGTATTCTTTTTGCGCTGTTTCTAAGCGGTTTGTCGCAAATGCTAATTGCACATTGTAGTCCACTTTCGCAAAGTATAAATCCACCATCCCTTTAGGATGAAGGTGTTGGTACATTGTTGTTAAATACTCGATACTACGCGCCACGTATTGATCACGCTCAGCCGTAATCTTATTTAACTCATCATAAATTGGCATATCTTCAAGCGTTCCCTTGTAGCAAACAACCCCTTGTTTCTTCGCTACATTCACTTTATAACGTTCTTTCTTATTGAACGTTTCAACGATGCCTTTTCCTTCGTCTTTCAACGGTAAAATCATTGTTAAACGTGGTTGAATTCCATCGAACCCTAAATCCATTGGGCGTTCTACAAATCCAGCTGCTAAAATGTTTTTGCGGTATTCTTCGTTATTGAATCCACCTTCAACCATTTCGAACTTGTTTGTCCATTCACGCCATTGTAATTCTGGGTCAATCTTTAATCCAAATGCATTTTTAGCTTTCAAATACACTTTTAAAGTCGCAAAGACTGATTTTAATTGTTCAGCATTTGTATAGTCGGTTACGATTCCGCGCGGTGCATACGCTAAAAACTTATTCACACCTGGTAATTTACGATAAAGAATCATCGCAGCCGCAACAGGTTCATGATTATCGGACATGACAAGAAGGACATCTCTTGTCCATGAGCCATCTGTCTTCACTTCGCCCCATTCAGGCGTTTGGAAAACCGTTCTGTTGGCTTGTGTTTCCATAAAAGCATGATACTCTTCTAACGCATTCGACATCTCTTTTATATACATGTG
>CAJZJI010000208.1 GCA_916049935.1 uncultured Streptococcus sp.
TACCCATACGGAAGATTGCTTCAGCAATAGGGTTATAATTTGCTGTATCCTTCACATCAAAGGAAGTAATTCCCCAGAAGAATGAAACAGCGATTAAAATCCCACCAGCAACAACGAATGGTAACATGTGTGACACACCATTCATTAAGTGTTTGTAGAATTGACGGCCAAGAGACTCGCCTTCTACGCTTTCTTCTGTGGCATTCGCATCTTCACTAGCGTGGTAAATTGGCGCATCCGCTTTAGCTGCACGAGCTACTAATTCGTCCGCTTTGTTGATTCCATCCGCTACTTTAGTGATGATGACGGGCTTGCCGTCGAAACGAGCCATTTCGACTTGTTTGTCCGCTGCAACAATGACTGCTGTTGCGCGCTCGATATCTTCTTTTGTTAAACGGTTGCCGATACCAGATTGTCCGTTTGTTTCTACTTTAATTTTGTACCCAGCCGTTTTTCCGGCTTGTTTTAATTTTTCTTCGGCCATAAAGGTATGTGCGATTCCTGTTGGGCAAGCTGTGACCGCTAAAATATACACATCGTCGTTTGATGGCGCTGCTTCTTCTGCTACTTCTTCAACGGCTTCTTCTTGTGGTTCTTCAAATTTTTTGAAGACTTCAACCACTTCATCAGCATTCCCTGCTTGAAGTAAGGCTGCTTTTGCTTCAGGATTCATTAATACTGATGATAGTTTTGCTAAGGCTTGCAGGTGCTCTCCTCCGCTCCCTGCTGGAGCCGCAATCATGAAGATTAATTTTGCAGGTTGGCCGTCAAACGATTCCCATTCAATTCCTTGTTCGCTACGTCCAAAAACAATCGCAGCTTGCGTAATGGATTCGTGTTGTGCGTGAGGAATGGCAATTTCGTCACCTACACCAGTGGTAGATTGCGCTTCACGAGCTTCTAGAGCTGCCACGTAAGCATCCACATCGCTTACTTTACCAAGGCTTGCAAAATTCCCTGCTAAATGCTGTAACGTTTCTTTTTTAGTTGAAGTCGTTAGATGTAAATCCATGGCTTCTTTAATAAATAAATCTGATAATTTCATTTTCGTCTCCTTCACTCTTACTGTTTCGTAACCACAACTTGTGGTAATAGCTCTTCAATAAATTCTTTTTCAGCAATTCCTACAGAAAAGGCTGTCGCACTTCCAGTCGCAGCTCCTTGCCTCAAGCTTGCTGCATAATCGCCTGTTTCGATAAATTTTGCCATGAAACCAGAAAGCATTGAGTCCCCTGCGCCTACAGAGTTCACAAGTGTCCCTTTCGGAACATTCGATGTGTACACTTCTCCAGTTTCTGTGATAAGCATTGCGCCATCACCACCGCGAGAAATCAGTACATTTCTAGCCCCCATTTGCTGTAATTGTTTTGCATAATTTACAATTTGTTCCTCTGTCTCAATCGTTACCCCGAAAATCTCACCTAATTCATGATGATTTGGTTTAATGATAAACGGATGGTATGGAAGACATTTGGTCAGTAAATCCTTTGTTGTATCGAGGACTAGTTTGACCCCTTTTTCGTCACATAATTTAGCAATGGTCGTATAAGCCGCATGGTCCATTCCATTTCCTGCATTCCCTGCTAAAAATACAACATCTCCTTCTTGAAGTCGGTCTTCAAAATAAGTCACTAGACGTCCAAAATCGTCCTTGGTTACAACCGGTCCATTTGCATTAATTTCCGTTTCTTCATTACTCTTCAACTTTAGATTAATTCGAGTGACTCCATCGATTTGAATAAAGTCTGTCCCGATGCCTTCGGATTGGAGAGCTTCTTTGATGAAGTTTCCTGAAAAACCTGCTAAAAACCCAGTGGCTGTATTGTCAAACCCTAATCGTTTTAGGATTACCGACATATTAATTCCTTTACCGCCTGCAACGTAATTTTCTTCTATAGATCGGTTCAAAGTCCCTAGTTCACAGTTAGGAACTTTTACAACAAGGTCAATTGCTGGATTAAACGTAATCGTGTAAATCATGCTATCTCTCCTCTTTTATGCGTCCATTTCAACAAGACGAATGCTCCCAGCCATACGGTAACGTAAGTCCGCCTGCTCTTTCGTCGTGTTTGTTACCATGGTTACTTGATGAAAATCAGCAACCTTACATAAACTTACTTTAGCAAATTTACTAGAATCCGCCAAAACATAAGCATGATTACTCTTACTAATGGCAATTTTTTTAATTTGAGCTTCTTCCTCATCCGGCGTTGTATACCCATAACTGAGATCGACTCCATTCATCCCGAGAAACGCTTTTTTAAAGAAATATTCTCTGAGTTGGTTTTGAGCAAGAGTTCCAATAACTGCACTCGTTTCTACCTTTACTTGACCGCCTAATAACACCGTTTTGATTCCATAGTCTGCAAGAAGATGGGCCTGCTGTACCCCATTTGTAATCACCGTGACATCTTTTCCTTCTAAATGCGGAATCATTCTTAAAGTCGTTGTCCCTGCATCCATATAAATCGTTTCGCCCTTCGTTACTAAAGAGGCTGCATAGCGACCAATACATTCTTTTTCTCTTCGATTTGAACGTTCTTTTTCTTTGGTGGTCGGTTCAAACTCTTTCGAATACACTCTTTTAGCACCACCATGGATACGAATCAGGGTTCCTTCTTCTTCTAATAAAGAAAGATCGCG
>CAJZJI010000209.1 GCA_916049935.1 uncultured Streptococcus sp.
GTGACTGGAGTTAGACGTGTGCTCTTCCGATCTGAACACACGAAGAGTTAATGGAAACAAACGACTTATACCGTGATATTTACGAAACCCAAATGAAAGGAGCCAAAGGAGATGAATAGAAATAAAGGGCCAAAACGTCCAGAAAATATGAAACAAACTTTGGCAGACTTATGGGGGTATTTATGGAAGAGTAAATGGACTCTTGCAGTAGTTGTAGTCTGCTTAATCATTTCAAGTGCATCCGGAATTATCGGGACATATGCGATTCGTCCGTTAATCAATGATTTTATCGCTACGGGTGACTTAGCGGGGCTAGCAAAAATGCTCGGCTTTATCGCTATTGTGTATGTACTAGGAGCAACAGCCAGCTACTTCTCAGCACGTTTAATGGTAACAGTTGGACAAAATACTATCGAAAAAATGCGTGCAGATTTATTCAACCATATTCAAAGCTTGCCAATTCGTTTCTTTGATACGAATAAGCACGGGGACTTAATGTCTCGCTTTACAAACGACTTTGAAAATATTCAAAATGCGTTTAACAACAGTATGTTAATGATTATCAGTTCAACGCTTCAATTAGTGTTGACGTTTGTGATGATGGTCATTCTTTCACCAATCTTAACAGTACTTCTTATCGCGATGGTATTCTTGATGTTCCAAATCGTGAAGAAATTAGGTGCAAAATCAGGGAAGCAATTCGCTGCGCAACAAGCAATTCTTGGACAAGTGAATGGATTCGTAGAAGAGCATATTGAAGGACAAAAAGTCGTTAAAGTATTTAACCACGAACATAAAGTGCTTGATGAATTTGATAAACTCAACGTTGAACTTCAAGCGGCTGCAAATAATGCACAATTCTATTCGAGTATCATGTTCCCAATTTTAGGAAACATCAGTTACGTGAACTATGCGATTACGGCAGCAGTTGGTGGATACTTAGTGATTATTAATTGGATGGATATCGGGGGACTTGCCTCATTCCTACAATTCTCAAGAACATTCGCGCAACCACTTTCTCAGATGTCTCAACAAATGAACGTACTTCTTAGTGCGATGGCCGGGGCAGAACGTATCTTTGCAATTCTTCGTGAAGAACCTGAAGTGGATGAAGGAACTGTTACTTTGGACCAACGCGATCCAAAACAATGGTACTGGGTAGTCGGCGATAAACGTATTCCAGTTGTCGGAAATATCCAACTACACAATGTTGACTTTGGTTATGTGCCAGGTGTGCGTATTTTAAAAGATATCAATGTATGGGCTGAACCAGGATTGAAGGTAGCCTTTGTTGGGGCAACAGGTGCTGGTAAAACAACCATTACAAACTTAATTAACCGTTTCTACGAAATTGATTCTGGGGTCATTACTTTTGATGAGATTCCAGTGACGAAAATTAAGAAAGATGACTTACGTAAGACGATTTCTATCGTGTTGCAAGACACGCATTTATTTACTGGAACGATTGCAGATAATATTCGTTATGGGAACTTGGATGCAACGGATGATGAAGTTATTAAAGCGGCGAAACTTGCCAACGCCCACAGCTTTATTAAACGTCTTCCACAAGGGTATCAAACTGAAATTACAGGAGACGGCGAAGGCTTGTCTCAAGGGCAACGTCAATTACTCGCGATTGCGCGTGCTGCCGTAGCGA
Organism: uncultured Streptococcus sp.; assembly: GCA_916049935.1. Lineage (GTDB taxonomy): Bacteria > Bacillota > Bacilli > Lactobacillales > Aerococcaceae > Granulicatella. The sequence continues at coordinate 1,658 of CAJZJI010000209.1, forward strand.
ACCCTAAAGTATTAATTCTAGATGAAGCAACAAGTTCGATTGATAGCCATACAGAAGCGTTGATTTCACGTGGTATGGACCAATTGATGGAAGGTCGTACTTCATTTGTAATTGCCCACCGTTTATCTACGATTCGTAATTCAGATGTGATTATGGTAATGGATCACGGTGATATTATCGAACGCGGAGACCATGAGAGTCTTATGGAAAAACGCGGAATCTACTACAAACTATACACAGGCCAAATCGAACTCGATTAGTGCACAAATAATAGAAAAGAGATCCTTCGGATATTTTTATAGTAACTACAATAGCTGTACCGGAGTGAGCCTTGAGTCTCACTTCCTATCGATTCTCAAACTGACGCTAGGGACTAACATCCTTAGCGTCAGTAATTCGAATCAATTACACTCGCTATTGTTGTTACTATAAAATCCGAAGATCTCTTTTTCTTTTTTTCAATAAAGTTATAAAGCCTATGTATAGTTGTAGTGTGAGAAAAGACTACGGACGTTTTTATAATAGCTGTAATGAGGCACCGGATTGAGCCTATAGTCTCAATCACTACCGAGCTTCAAAGAGGGAGTAGGGAATAAATTCCATACTCCCTCTATTTCACATCGGCTGCTCTTTCCCATTACTGCTATTATAAAGCCCGAAAGGGCGCAGTATTTTTATTTTAGAAATAGATTTGTGCTGTATATAGTTTTTATGCGAATAAAGACACCAGAAAAGAGACAATATTTGAATGTTTTTCAATCCGAAGGTCTCTTTTTTGTATAAATGAAATGCGATTTGACAGTGCGTAATTGTAGCTAAATGAAATGATAAGAATAGGGTGCAGTTTGTGAATTTAGTGAATTATTTTTTGAAAAAAATACGCTTAAAGGGCTTGAGTACAGATGAATTCGGCGTTTATGATATATAACAAACATTGTGAAAATGTAAATTAATGCTCGGGAGAGGAAAATATTTGCAAATTAT
>CAJZJI010000210.1 GCA_916049935.1 uncultured Streptococcus sp.
AAAGACCGCCAACGAAATTTATTCGTTGGCGGTTTCAATTTATCTATATTAATTGAACGTAGGTCGTTTCTTCTCAACTGGAATACTGATTTCAACAAAGTTATCAGCATGAATAATATCTAGACCTTCTGGTTCCATATGGAATAGGCGATGAACGACGAATTCAATTTCAACATCTTTAATACGTCTTTTTTTGTTTAAGATTACAATATCACGGTGAGTGGCAGCGTCAGCATAGAAAACAGTTGTTTGACCAAGTGAATATACCTTGATGAAGTACGCATCTGTATTTGCTAACTGTTCATTGACAAGTTGCGAGTGAGAATTGGTAATATCGATAAGTTTCATAGACACAGCCTCCTTCTGAAAAAATTCCTTGAAACCATTATACATTTTTTTTGTTTCATTTTCACCTACAAATTTAAGAAAAGTTATTAAATTTTAAAGAATTTTCAATCAAGAGATTTTTTTGTAAGTGTGATAGGGATTGTGATGAAAGTGCTTTTAAAAAATGTATTTAAATAGTTGTTAAATCTCTCAAAAAATGGTAATCTTATTAATTGAAAGGGTTGTATTTTTGAGGCTTACATGCTCTCGAACGTACATTTCTTAACAAAAATTTACTTTCAAAGGAGACTTTCAATATGGAAAAGAAAGAATATCATGTAATCGCAGAAACAGGGATCCACGCTCGCCCAGCAACTTTATTAGTTCAAACAGCAAGCAAATATAGTTCAGATATCCAATTAGAATACAAAGGAAAATCTGTTAACTTAAAATCAATCATGGGCGTTATGTCATTAGGTGTTGGCCAAGGTGCTGACGTAGTGATCACTGCTGAAGGTGCTGACGAAGCAGAAGCATTAGCAGGAATTGACGAAACAATGAAAAAAGAAGGATTAGCTGAATAATATGAAACCAACATTACAAGGGATTGCTGCTAGTGATGGCATCGCAATTGCCAAAGTATATACTTTGACTGAACCAGATTTAACAGTCACAAAAGTAACTGTTGAAGATTCAGAAAAAGAAGTTTCACGCTTGGATGATGCATTAGCAGCGTCAATAAAAGATGTCGAATTAATCAAAGAGACTGCTTTGAAAAACTTAGGTGAAGAAGAAGCGCAAGTATTCGATGCTCACTTAATGGTTTTAAGCGATCCAGAATTAATTGGACAAGTAAAAGATAGCATTACATCTAACAAAGTGAATGCGGAATCTGCATTAAAAGAAGTAACAGATATGTTTATTTCTATTTTTGCAGGAATGGAAGATAACCCTTATATGCAAGAACGTGCTGCGGATATTCGTGACGTATCAAAACGTATCTTAGCACATCTTTTAGGCGTTAAAATTCCTAGCCCAGCAACTATCAAAGATGAAGTGATTATCGTAGCTGCCGATTTAACACCGAGTGATACAGCTCAATTAAATCGCCAATACGTAAAAGCTTTCGTTACTGATATTGGTGGACGTACTTCTCACTCAGCTATTATGGCTCGTTCTTTAGAAATTCCAGCAATCGTTGGTACTAAAGAAGTGACTTCAATTGCTAAAGACGGAGATATCATTATCGTTGATGGTTTGACAGGGGATGTATTCCTTAACCCATCTGAAGAAGTGATTGCTGAATACCGTGCTAAAGCAGAAGCATTTGCAGCTCAACAAGCTGAATGGGAAAAATTAAAAGACTCAAAAACTTACACTAAAGATGGCCATCAAGTTGAATTGGCTGCAAACATTGGTACACCTAAAGACCTAGAAGGTGTTGTAAACAATGGTGCAGAAGGTGTTGGTTTATACCGTACAGAATTCTTATACATGGATTCTCACGAAATGCCAACAGAAGAAGATCAATTTGAAGCTTACAAAGCTGTTTTAGAAGGCATGAATGGAAAACCTGTTGTTGTTCGTACAATGGATATCGGTGGGGATAAAGAGTTACCATACTTACCATTACCACACGAAATGAACCCATTCTTAGGATATCGTGCAATTCGTATTTCATTAAACGAACCTGAAATGTTCCGTACACAATTACGTGCGTTATTACGTGCTTCTGTATACGGTAAATTACGTATCATGTTCCCAATGATTGCGACATTAAATGATTTCCGTGGCGCTAAAGCGTTATTAGAAGAAGAAAAAGCTAAATTAATCGCAGAAGGTGTTGCAGTCAGCGATGATATCCAAGTAGGTATCATGATTGAAATTCCTGCAGCGGCAGTTTTAGCTCACCAATTCGCTAAAGAAGTGGACTTCTTCAGTATCGGAACAAACGACTTAATCCAATACACAATGGCTGCTGACCGTATGAACGAACGCGTTTCATACTTATACCAACCATATAACCCATCAATCTTAACGTTAATCAAACACGTGATTGATTCAGCACACAAAGAAGGCAAATGGGCTGGAATGTGTGGGGAAATGGCTGGGGATCAAACAGCTGTACCTCTATTAGTAGGTCTTGGATTAGACGAGTTCTCAATGTCTGCATCAAGTGTTCTAAAAACACGTAGCTTAATTGCTAAATTAACATTAAGCGATATGCAAGCATTAGCAGATAAAGCAATTAACGAATGTGCAACTGTTCAAGAAGTTGAAGCATTAGTTGAAGAAGCTGTATCTAAAATCTAA
>CAJZJI010000211.1 GCA_916049935.1 uncultured Streptococcus sp.
AAAATAAAATGCTTTGGCATAAATATAAGTTGTCATAGGATCATCTCTTTTCAATTAAGTTATTTATGCTTCTAATGGGTGAATCGTTACTCCTTTAACGACACGGTTTACAGTGCCTGTTGGTGAAGGAGTGTCTGGTTTATTTCCAACTTTGATAGAAGAAAGTAGAGAAACGGTTTGTCCAAATACTGCATATGGAAGTGCAAGGTAAGCATCTGGAACGAAACGATATTCTTTATCGAAGTTGAATGATAGACCTTCAAAGTCACTTTCTGCGTCCACTCCAACCGCAAGAACGAGGCGTGCGATTTGGTCGCCATGTAATTCGTTTAAGATATCGATGTCGTATTGACGAGTATAGTCGTCGTTAGATACGAATACGAAGGCTAGAGAAGAGCCGTTTACAAATGATTTAGGACCGTGACGGAATCCCATTGAAGAATCGAAGGCTGTTGCGATTTGTCCAGCAGTCAATTCAAGAATCTTCAATTGAACTTCGCGAGCAAGGCCGCTGAGAGAACCAGAACCTAAGTAAATCACGCGGTTGTAGTCTAAGTTCACGTAATGTTGAATCACGTCTTCACGTTCTAGAACGCTTGTACCCATTTGACGGATAGCTTTCACGAAGCCTTCTTTTTCTTCAAGTGAGTGAGCTTCGTCGAATACAAGAAGCGCTGTAAGAGTCATACATGTGAAGCTTCCTGTCATCGCAAAACCAGCGTCGTTAGAGCGGTCTGGCATCATTAAGAGTAAGTTGTTTGTGTCGTCTTTAGCAGCAACGGCTAATTTTCCTTCTGGCGCACAAGTAATCGTGATTTGATAGAAGTCGCGCACGATTTGTTGGCCAAGTTGCACGCTGGCAAGACTTTCTGGTGAGTTACCGCTACGTGCAAATGAAACAAGCACTGTAGGAATTTCTGCTTTGAAGTAGTCATGTGGATTACTTACAAGGTTTGTTGTTCCGACGGATTGGAAATCAAAACGGTCTTCATTTCCTGTACGTTTTAAGTAAGGAAGAATCGTATCTCCCACATATTGTGATGTACCCGCACCTGCGAAAATCACGCGAAGGCGACCTTCAGGTAAGTTGTTTAAGAAAGTAGTAATGCGTTCTAAGTTTAGTTTGTAGTAATCAAAAGCTTCTTTCCACAATTCTGGTTGTTGGCGAATTTCGCGCGTTGTAATCTCTGCAGATAACGCTTCTAATTGACTTGTTGAAAATTGAAACATAATACCCTCCAAATATTTTTTTAGTTGTTTGTGCGATAGTGTCTTACTTTGTAGAAGAATTGGTCGCTTCTGGCAACACTGATCGTATATTCGATGATGCGATTTTCAGGATTTAATGTGGTTCGCATAAACCGTAAACAAGCGCTGTGCGGATCCACATCCAAGACTTCCGCTTCTTCCGGCGTGAGAATGCTCGCTGAGAATTCTTCGTCGGCGTAGTGGATTTGCTGATGAAAATCATTCGCAAACACTTCATATAAAGATTGGCCTTCTAACTGCGTCTTCGTTAAGGTTTTGAAAACGTCGTATGGTAAGAAAGTTGTTTCTTTCATGAGTGGAATGCCATCTGCATACCGAATGCGTTTCAGACGAAAGAGCTTGTCACCAGCTTCGATTCCAACGAGTGGAGCGATAAATTCATCGGCTTCGTAACAATCCAACGAAGTAATTTTCGTGGAAGGGACCTTGCCGAGTTCCTTCATCTGTTCCGTGAAACTGTAGCCTTCCAGCAAGTTTTGGCGTTCTTTCCATTGCGTTGAAATGAACGTGCCTTTTCCATGACGCTTATAAATATATCCAAGCGTCTCCAATTCCTTCAACGCTGTTCGAACGGTGGTACGACTGACATTATAGACCTTTGTAATTTCGCGCTCCGAAAGCATTTTTTCGTGTGCTTTTCCCTTGGTCTTAATGAAGTCGATCAACGCTAGACTCAGTGTTGAGTAGAGTGGAGAAGGTTTGGCTACCATATCGGTTCCTCCTTTCGTAAAAAACTCTTCTACAACTGGTCACTACCAGTTAATACCATTGTAAGTTTTTTTAACGCTTTCGTCAATAGCGTTTGCCGAAAAATAGAGGGATTCTGAGGATTTTCAACTGAATTTCAGGAAATTGAATAAAAATACCAGGAGAGAACGGTTTTGTGCTTTCTCTCCTGGCGAGTGGGTTATCCTGCTAAATGACTATTTAATACTTCTTCAAGTTGTTCAGCAGTTGTAGCACCTAATAAAGCTTCTTTGACATCAGCTTTCATGAGCATACGAGCTACGGTTGCTAATAATTTAAGGTGAGTCGTTCCTGCTTCGCCATCTGGAATTAATAAGCTGAAGATGAATGAAGTTGGTTTTCCATCCATGCTGTTCCAGTCAATTCCGTCACTAAGGCGAACGATGACGATTTTTGGAGTTGTGATGGCACTTGATTTTGCATGTGGAATCGCAAATCCGTCCATCATTCCTGTTGTTCCTTGTTGTTCACGTTCTACAAGTCCGTTGTACACGGCGTTTTCGTCTGCTGAAACACCTAGTGCTACGGCTTTTTGAGCGATGAAGTGAAACACTTCTTCTTGAGAAGTAAGATTTTCATTTAAGAAAATAGATTCTTTACTAATTAACATTT
>CAJZJI010000212.1 GCA_916049935.1 uncultured Streptococcus sp.
TAAACACATTCTTTTTGTCAAGGCAACGAAACAATCTCTTAAACTGTTAGATTTATTTTTTAAGGAAAATATTTAAGATTTTTAGAGATCGTTTCACCGCTAGATACAAGACATGCGCCCGCTTCGATTAGGCTATTAGTCCCTTTGGAATGGCTAGAAAAAATGCTTCCTGGGACTGCAAAAACTTCTCTATTTTCACTTAAAGCTAAGTTAGCTGTAATGAGGCTTCCACTTTTCTCTTTTGCTTCTATGACACACACTCCATGACTAAGTCCGGCTATGATGCGATTGCGGTATGGAAAATGAAATTTTAAAGGTCGACTCTGTAATGGATATTCTGAAAGGATTAAACCTCTTTTAGCAATCAAATCATAAAGATTTGCGTTTTCAGGTGGGTACACGACATCCAATCCACTGCCAATAACTGCAATGGTGTTCCCACTAGTTTTAAGGGTTTCTTCATGGGCTAATGTATCAACACCACGTGCTAATCCACTAACGACGACAATACCATCGTTAACGATAGTTGGGATTAATTCATGAATACAATCTTTAGCATATTTCGAATGATCTCTTGATCCTACAATAGCAACCGCTCTCTGATTTACGAGTGACAAGTTTCCTCTATAAAATAATACAATAGGAGGCAAGTATATTTCCTTCAACCTTTGAGGATAAGCGCCATCCAAAATGGTTAACACCTTAATTTTTTGTTCTTGTAATCTTTTAATCTCCAAATCCCAATCCATTGACTCTATCCACTTGTTTGTTTCTTCAGGTAATGAATACTTTAAATCCCCTAAAACAAAGGATTCGTTTAGAGCCATATCTTCTTCCAGTCGAATAAATAATTCATAGAATTGCTTACTGGTTAGAGTATCACTCATTGCAACAGCTATCAGTAATCTACGTTTTGTCCAAATCATAAAAAAACTCCCTCTCGAAATAGTCTTTCAATACTATTTACGAGAAAGAGTTCTGTTTTAGTTTTTATTGATAATCTTTGACTGGTGCAAAAGTCATGCGGTGAATCGGTGTTGGACCTAATTTTTCAAGGCCTTCAAGATGAGCTTTCGTACCATAACCAGCATTTTGCGCAAAGCCGTAACCAGGATACAACTGTTCGTAATCCTTCATCATTTGATCTCGGACCTCTTTAGCAACAATACTTGCTGCAGCGATTGAAATGCTCTTCGCGTCTCCTTTAATGATTCCTTCTTCTGGAATTCCTGTTTTAAGTTTCATTGCATCGATTAATAAATAGTCAGGTTGTTCAGGCAACAATTCAATCGCTCGCTTCATTGCCACTTTACTAGCTTCATAAATATTAATCTTGTCGATTGTAAATGCATCTACAATTCCGATACCAATCGCAACGGCTTGTTTTTTAATGATTTCAAAAATTTCAGCACGTTTCTTCGCGCTTAACTTCTTAGAATCATCAAGACCAATATCTTCCATTCCTTCAGGAAGAATGACAGCTGCTGCAACTACTGGACCTGCAAGCGGCCCACGACCTACTTCATCAATGCCTGCAATCATTTGATAGCCTTTTTGTTTAGCCGCACGTTCAAAGATTTGCATTTCTTCAAAGTGAGCAGCACGTTCTGCTCTTTTGGCGTATTGACGTTCAAATTTGGCAATTAAATCTTGAACACGTTTACGTTCGTCACTTCGAAGTTCAGTTAAACGCTCATCCGATAATGTTTGAATTTCTTCAAGAATCAATTTGATTTCTTTGATGGAACGTTTTTCCATTATGCTTCCTCCGTTAAAGAGACTGGCGCTTGGTCTAGTGTATAACGACCTAATTTCCCAGAACGAATATCAAATACAATTCGTTCGCTCGCCTTCTCATAATCATCTTTAAACCCTAAATTTTTAGTAATTAACATTAGTAAATCGACGGTTGAAAGTTCCAAATCATTATCCGTTAAGCGATACGCCTTCTTTAAATACGCTGGGTAATCTAATGTAAACTGACTAAGAGCAAAGAGTGCAATATCATCCATATGGAGGAGCGCATCTTTAATAGCTCCAGTTAACGCTAGTTTATTCCCAACTTCTTCACTATCAAACTTCGGCCAAAGAATCCCTGGTGTATCTAATAACTCAAAATCATTACCGATTTTTAGCCACCGTTGTCCTTTAGTAACTCCAGGACGGTTGGCTGTTTCTGCTTGGTTTTTATTAATCATACGATTGATAAAAGTTGATTTCCCAACGTTTGGAATTCCTAGCACCATTAAACGAATCGGTCTAGGGCGAATCCCTTTTTCTAGATTATTTTCAAATACAGGAGCCATTAATTCTTTAATCGCTGCCTTTACTTGTTTAATCCCTTTCCCATCTTTTGCTTCTGTTGAAAGCACTTTGATCCCTTGGCTTGTGAAGTAGTTATTCCAACGTTTTGTTTGGGATGGGTCGGCTAAATCGACTTTGTTTAATAAGATTAATTGTTTCTTTTGTCCTTTAATCTCTTCGATAATAGGATTGCGACTCGATTCTGGAATACGAGCGTCCACCATTTCAATCACAACATCGACGAGTTTTAATTTTTCTGTTGCTTCCCTACGAGCTTTAGCCATATGCCCTGGGAACCATTGAATTGT
>CAJZJI010000213.1 GCA_916049935.1 uncultured Streptococcus sp.
TTTTTTGCGTAAAAATTAATAAAATTGACAGCACGCCGACCGAACTCAGCCAAAACACGAACAAAACAATTTTTAAATCTAGTTTTTCGTTATAAAAATTAAGAATAGCGAACTATAAATAATAAATATACCAAAAAGTATGTTTTTCACATTGACTTTTCACCCAGATACCAGTATCCTGTTTTTATAACATATCGAAACGCAATGAAAAGAAGAGTAAAAAATAAAACTTCATAGAGAGCTTACGGTTGGTGCGAGTAAGCAAGTCGTTATTTTTGAACATGATCTTTGAGCAGATTGTCCGAAATCTTAAGACAATCCGGATACTCCCGTTATCAATCGTCCGTCTATACGGAAAAGGTCTTCTCCCCCGAAGACGAACAAAGGTGGTACCACGACTGCAACTCGTCCTTTTAGCAAGCGCTAGAAGTGCGGGCTTTTTTATTTTCGTTTCATGAAAACACATTTAGGAGGAAATCAACATGGCTGAAGTAGAAAGCTTTACACTAGACCATAACAAGGTGATTGCACCTTACGTTCGCTTAATCGCAAACGAACATGGTAAGAAAGGAGACGTCATTTCAAATTTTGACATCCGCTTCTTACAACCAAACAAACAAGAAATGCCAACAGGTGTCGTTCATACATTTGAACACTTGTTAGCAGACCTCTTACGCGACCGCTTGGAAGGAATCATCGATATCTCTCCATTCGGATGCCGTACTGGTTTCCATTTAATCCTTTGGGAAGAACGTTCTCCTGAAGATATCGCACGCGCATTGAAATCAACGCTTGAAGAAATCGTCAAAAAGATTCAATTCGAAGATATTCAAGGCGTCTCTGCCGTACAATGCGGAAACTACCGCGACCACTCATTATTCGGTGCGAAAGAATATGCTAAACAAGTGTTAGAACAAGGTATCAGCATCGACCCATTCAAGCGTAAAGTGATTTAACGACACGCTGATTCAGTAAGAAACAGTAGACACCTAGACTGGAGGAAACCCCCATATGAAATTAAAAACTATCGCTAAATCACTAATCGCCCTTTCTGCTGCATTCGTCTTAGGCGCTTGCGGAAACAACGCTTCAAGTTCACAAAGCTCACAAAGCTCACAAACTTCTGAGTCAGGACTTAAAACAGTCAAAATCGCTTCTGTAGGATCTGATGCAGATATCTGGAGATACATCGCTGAGTCTGAACAAGCGAAAAAAGCAGGCTTAAAAATCGAAGTACAAGAAATTAACGGCGGTGTGCCATTAAACGAAAGCGTGGCTGACGGAACAGTTGATGCCAACGCCTTCCAATCTATCGGCTACTTAAAAGGATTTAACGAAGCCAACTCAAACAAAGTCGTTCCAGTTGGCACTACGTATATTGAACCAATGGGGCTTTACTCTAAAAAGGTAAAATCACTAAACGACCTACCAAACGGTGCAAAAGTCGCTTTACCTGATAACCCATATAACACTACTCGTGCGCTACGCTTATTAGAAAGCGCTGGTTTAATTAAATTATCAAGTGACTTCAAAGATGGCACTGGCACTCCTAGCGACATCGTAGAAAACAAGAAAAATCTTGAATTCTTACTGATTGATGACACTACAAGCGTACGTGTATTAGACGACACTGATTTAATCGCTATCGGAAACACAATCGCCCTTGAAGGTGGTTTAAACGTATTAAAAGACTCCCTTTTCTATGAAAAAGCTGACGCATCTACGATCACAAGCATCAACGTGATTGCCGTGAAAGCAGAAAATGTCGATAAAGAAGAATATAAAAAATTAGTGGACCTCTACCACGACCCAGAAATCCAAAAATACATTTCTGACAAGTTCGCAGGAACAAAAGTGGAAGTGAAGAAACCTGTTTCTGAAGTGTGGGGTAAATAATTCATGAAGATTGCTATCGTTGCAGCGATGAAAGAAGAGTTGCATCCGTTCGAAGAGCATTTCGCACCCGGAAAAGTGGTCTTTGAAAAAGGCCCTATCCGACTCCTAGAAGTACACGAGAATTTATATCTTGTACAGTCAGGTATCGGAAAAGCCAATGCCGCTGCCGCTGCAGCATGGTTATGCGACAAAATTCATCCTGACATTATTATTAATACCGGAACCACAGGAAGCTTTAATCCCGCATTCGACTTGGCCGATGTCATCGTTTCTACAAAATTCGCCTATAGCGACGTGGATGCAACTGGCTTCGACTACGCCTGGGGACAAGTCCCTCAGATGCCAGCCAACTATCCTGTAGATGCTTATTTACACGGAAAAATTGTCGAGCTTCTGCGTGAAAAAGTAAGTGGATTTAACATCCAAACTGGCTTTATCGCAACAAGTGACTCATTTATGAGTTCGGTAGACGCCGTAACTACGATTCGCGAAAAATTACCAGACATCGTCGCAAGCGACATGGAAGCAGCGCCCATTGCACAAGTGGCTAACTTCTATAACATTCCCGTACTAAACGTGCGTGGTGTGAGCGACCATGTGGGTGGAAATGCCCCTGATACCTTCGAGGAAACACTCGAAAAAGCATCTCAAAACGCATTCGAAGCAGTGCGTATTATCGTTGAACATTTCCTATAAATCTCCCTAGATTTAC
>CAJZJI010000214.1 GCA_916049935.1 uncultured Streptococcus sp.
ACAAATTCTTGCGGAACATAAATTTAATTCCACCTGATATGACAATATTCGCTACAAAAAAGAATAGAACCCAAAGCGGTTTTTTCATTCGAGCACCCATTTACTTCTACCTCACATGTTTTTTCCTTATATTACCGTTTTATAGCAGATACTGTCAATATGAGATTCTAAAAAAAGCAGACTAGCGTTTTACTAGTCTGCTCTCAGTCATTATTTCTGACGGATGGTAAATCCTTTGTCAGATTTCTTTTTGTTGTTACGGCGGCGAGAATCTTTCCCTTTATATCCGCGTGTATATTCGTCTTCTAAGCCACGGCCACGACGGTCTTCTTTTCGTTTGAAGCTTCCTTTTCCGTTACGTCCTCGGTTATCTTTACGGTCGCTACGGTTGTAGTTTCCACGGCTGTTACCACGTTTGCGGCTAGGCAATGGACGTTCTGGCGTGATTTTAACTGGAATTTCAGTTGGGTCTTTAATCATGCTCTTTAGTAATAGAGCTGCCAATTCTTCTGGTTCGTATTCGTCTAATAAGTAAGACACCGCTTCTTTGAAACGTCTTGGTTCCACAGTTTTCATCATTTCGTCGATAGACTCGATGGCTGTTTTTGTTTGTCCTTCCAAGGCTTCTGTTTGCGTTGGTGGACGAAGGCTTGTCATACGTTTGCGTGTTAATTCTTCAATCACACGTAAGTAATCCATTTCGTTTGGTGTCACGAATGTTACAGACATTCCTTCTTGACCAGCACGGCCTGTACGTCCAATACGGTGTACGTAGCTTTCTGGGTCTTGTGGGATATCGTAGTTGTACACGTGCGTTACGCCTGAGATATCTAGTCCACGAGCTGCCACGTCAGTAGCGACTAAGATGTCTAAATGGTTGTTCTTGAAGTCACGAAGAACGCTCATACGTTTTTGTTGGCTTAAGTCCCCGTGGATTCCTTCTGCACGGTAGCCACGCATTTCAAGTCCGCGTGCTAATTCGTCTACACGACGTTTTGTACGTCCGAATACGATGGTTAATTCAGGCGTTTGAACGTCTAATAAACGTGTCATAATGTCGAATTTCTCGTAGTCTTTACATTTTACGAAATATTGATCGATTAATGTCGCAGTCATCTCATTTGATTTGATACGAACATGTTCTGGATCTTTCATAAATTGAACACCGATACGTTTAATATCGTCTGGCATTGTCGCAGAGAATAAAAGCGTTTGGCGATTTTCTGGAACTTGTTTGATAATCGATTCGATATCTTCCAAGAATCCCATGTTTAACATTTCATCCGCTTCGTCTAAGACAAGTGTTTCCACTGTCGCAAGCTTCAATGTACGGCGTGAAATGTGGTCTAACAGGCGACCTGGAGTTCCCACAACGATTTGTGGATTTTCTTTTAATTGGCGGATTTGACGGTTAATATCCGCTCCACCGTAAACCGCTTGTACACGAACTTTTTTATCGCGTCCGAGACGGAACAATTCTTCTTGTGTTTGAATCGCAAGTTCACGAGTTGGTGCGATAACAAGTCCTTGTACGCCTTTTTTACTTGGGTCAATTTTTTGAAGCATTGGCAAACCAAATGACGCTGTTTTACCAGTCCCTGTTTGCGCTTGTCCAATCACATCTAAACCTGCTAGCGCTTTTGGAATGGTTTGTGCTTGAATGGGAGTTGCTTCTTCAAACCCCATTTTTTCGATAGATTCTAGTAAGGCAGAATCCAATCCTAATTCATTAAATTTCATATTTTCCTCCTTGGATACTTCGGTGAGAAGCACACGAGGGATTTCCCTTCATAACAAAAGTCTGGAGCTTTTCGTAAGAGCACCAGACTTCTACAATCGTTTAAATTTCAAACTATCTATTATAAATGTGTGTACATTTCTCAACTCAACGAATACTATAGCATGCATCCATCGAGAATGCAAAGAATACAGACCGCCGACTCCTGCTTTTTATTCTTTAAAAATGCTTTTATAACAAGTTTTTGACTGAGTGCTGATCCCTTCAAATCCTTGCGGATTTTTTATAATGGCTGTAATGGGGCACCGGCTTGAGCTATGGTCTCAAGCTCTTTCAAGATTCAAACGTACTCTAGAAAATAAATTTTCAAGAGTACGTAATTCACTTTGAATGCTATCCCCCATTACTACCATTATAAAATCCGCTAGATTCTTCGGAATCAGCGTCAATAAAATGAAATAGCATTTTCAAAATAAAAAACGGGAGGAGGCGGGTGGGTTTGCTTCTCGTGGTGCGGTTGAGAAATGGGACACTTTATAAAAGCTTTTGTCAGGGAGGGGACGAAAAAAGCGAGGGACGTTGGTGCGTCTCTCGCTTTACTTTACATTTATTATTCTGCTTTTAGGGCATCGACAACTGCTAGTAAGCCTGTGCCGTTGCTTGATTTGATAAGGACTTGGTCGCCTTCTTTGAGTTCGGCTTTCAAGTCAGCAATCAAGGCTTCTTTATCCATGTAATGGTGAAGAGCTGCTATTTCAAACTGGCCTTTCAACGCATCATAGAGTGCTTCCATTTCTTCGCCGTACAAGTACACAAGTGCGACTTCGCTTGGAGAAATGACTTCTGAGATGCTGGCGTGCAATTCTTT
>CAJZJI010000215.1 GCA_916049935.1 uncultured Streptococcus sp.
TACCTGGACCACCAAATGAATTAAAAATGATGATGCAAAAAGAAGTGTTGCCTTTCTTACGTAAGAAAGTGGGCAAAGTGGATTTATTCGAATCTCGTTACTTACGATTCTTTGGAATTGGAGAATCACGCTTAGTGACCATCCTAGAAGATTTAATCGAGGGACAAACGAATCCAACGATTGCACCATACGCCGGTAAATTCGAAGTGATGCTTCGCTTAACCGCTAACGGGAAGACTGAAGAAGAGTGCACAGAACTTCTTGACGGAATGGAACTGCTGATCCAATCGCAAGTAGGAGAATTCTTCTATGGATATGGAGATCACAATACATTGCAAGAAGTGACTGTTGAGTTATTAAAAGAATCAGGACTCACAATTGCCTCTGCTGAAAGTTTAACAGGAGGACTGTTTGCAGCGAGTGTCGTGGCGTTCGAAGGAAGCTCCGCCTATTTCCAAGGGGGAACAGTTGCTTATCAACGAGAAGCAAAAGAAACGCAACTAGGAATCGACAGCACCTTGCTCGATCAATTTGGAATGGTCAGTGCAGAATGTGCTAAAGCGATGGCCGAACAAGCAAGACTCCATTATCAAAGTGATTTGGGAATTTCATTTACAGGAGTCGCTGGGCCAAGTGAAATGGAAGGAAAAGAAGTCGGAACGATATTCGTGGCACTAGCATCTCAAACAGATGTAGAAGTGTTAGAATTACATCTTGCACGAACTCGTAACGATAACCGTGAATTCGCGGTACAACATGGTTGGAATTTACTTAGAAAATATTTATTAAAACAAGTTCGAACAAAATAAGAACAAATGTTCGCATATTGCTTGCGCATGGAATAGAACATAGTGTACAATATGTTTGACTTAAAATTCGTGGAGGAATTAAAACATGGCAGAAAATGAAAATCGTCAAAGAGCATTGGAAGATGCGCTAAAGAAAATTGAAAAGAGCTACGGTAAAGGTGCCGTAATGAAATTAGGAGAAAAAGTAGATACACAAATTCAAACAGTATCTTCAGGTTCTCTTGCATTAGACATCGCATTAGGTGTAGGTGGATTCCCTCGTGGACGTATCATTGAAGTATACGGACCAGAATCTTCAGGTAAAACAACAGTTGCATTACATGCTGTTGCGGAAGTTCAAAAACGTGGTGGAGTAGCAGCGTTTATCGATGCTGAGCACGCTCTAGATCCAGAATACGCAAAAGCTTTAGGCGTAAACATTGATGAATTACTATTATCTCAACCAGATACAGGGGAACAAGGATTAGGAATTGCAGATGCTTTAGTATCATCAGGAGCCGTTGACATTGTTATTGTCGACTCAGTTGCTGCGTTAGTTCCACGTGCCGAAATCGATGGCGACATGGGACAATCACACGTAGGTTTACAAGCTCGTTTAATGTCTCAAGCATTACGTAAATTATCAGGTTCAATTAACAAAACAAAAACAATCGCAATCTTTATCAACCAAATTCGTGAAAAAGTGGGCGTTATGTTCGGAAACCCTGAAACAACACCTGGTGGACGTGCGTTGAAATTCTATGCGACTGTTCGTTTAGAAGTACGTCGTGCAGACCAAATCAAACAAGGTACTGAAATTTTAGGGAACCAAACTAAAATCAAAGTTGTTAAAAATAAAGTGGCTCCACCATTTAAAACAGCTGTTGTGGATATTATGTACGGAGAAGGGATTTCTCAACTTGGAGAATTACTCGACATGGCAGCAGACCTCGACTTCGTGAAGAAGAGTGGTGCATGGTACGCTTATAACGACGAGAAGATTGGTCAAGGTCGTGAGAATGCAAAAGCATACTTAGCAGACCATCCAGAAGTCGTTGCCGACTTGAACCAAAAAGTTCGTGCCCACTATGGCATTGGAGTAGCAGCTCCTGTCGAAGTGGAAGAAGAAGGTCAAACAAGTTTATTAGACTAATTAATCAGAAGAATCGAGCGCTTCAGCTCGGTTCTTTTTTTATGCAAAGTTTACTAACTGCTTAAAGTTTCATAAGATTGCTAGCATTTTACATTAAAATAATGTACTCTTATGGTTGGTATAATTTAAGAAAGAGGATTTTTCAATATATGTTTAAAAGAAAGCCTTATGTAGGCCTGAGTGATAAAATTCGAAATCAGAAAAATTCGCAACAAATTCTCTTGGAAAGTTCATCTTGGTTAACGATTGGGAATATCGTCTCAAGATTACTTGGAGCACTATATATCATCCCTTGGGGAATGTGGATGGGTGCCGATAGGGATAATGCGAACTACTTATATTTTATCGCCTATAATATTTATGCTTTAGTATTACAAATATCCACGGCAGGGATTCCTGTTGCGATTTCTAAAATCGTAGCGGATAACCAAGCAAGAAGAGACTATAAAACAAGTTGGCGCTTGTTCAAAGGAACGATGCTCTTTATGACATTCCTTGGAGTGGTCTTTGCGGCGGGAATGTATTTTGCAGCGCCACTTTTTGCAAAAGGAGCTACTCCTGAAGAAGTCGCGGACAGTATTATGGTCATTCGTTCGCTAACGCCTGCGGTACTCATTATTCCACCGCTTAGCTTAATGCGTGGATACTATCAAGG
>CAJZJI010000216.1 GCA_916049935.1 uncultured Streptococcus sp.
CGCCTGCGGTACTCATTATTCCACCGCTTAGCTTAATGCGTGGATACTATCAAGGATATAATGAGATGGCGGCTTCTGCGAAATCTCAATTATGGGAACAAGTAGTCCGTATCTTGTATATGTTAGGACTAACGTATTTTGTAATGCGTATTGTTTCTGGCGGTTATGTTCTTGCTGTAGCCCATTCAACATTTGCGGCCTTTGTCGGAGCGGTCATTGCATTCTTGTACTTAGCGTATAAGATGTTCCGTGACCATAAAGGTATGATGGAATTAATGGAAGAAGGGCGTCCTGAACGTCCACTAAGTTTCTGGAAAATTATTTTTGAAGTCATGCGTGAAGCTTTACCTTTCGTGTTAGTAACTTCAAGTATCCAAATCATCAGCTTGATTGACCAAGAAACATTCCAACGTCTGGTTCCAATCTTTACGAACTTCTCGTTTGAAGAAGGGAAAGAACTGATTACATTATTTGGATTTAATGCGAATAAAGTGATTATGATTGTAATTTCGCTAGCGATGAGTATCTCAACAGCGGCATTGCCTCTGCTTGCGGCTCATTATTCAGTCAATGACCGTGAAGAAGTGAAACGCGTCATTGCGAACAACCTTGGATTATTTGCATACATCATGATTCCAGCTTCTGTCGGAATGGCGATTGTATCAGAGCCGATTTATAATGTGTTCTATTCACCAGACCCAACAGGAACGTATCTATTAATGGTTTCATGTATCATGTGTGTGTTCTTAGGATTATTCGTAACGTTCACGTATATCCTGCAATCGATGGAGCAACATATCATTGCGATTAAAGCATTAGGATTTACAGTGCTTATTAAATTGCTATGGCAACCAATGATGATTTACTTCCTTGGTGGAGCAGGTCCATTAATTGCCAGCTCAGTAGCGTATTTTGTCGCAACACTTTATATGTGTCGTCATGTACTTCGATTAACACGATTCGATTTGAATTACGTATTGAAGAAATTCGGGCAAGTGCTTCTTGCATCTCTTGCGATGGCCATCACTTCAGCACTGACTTTATATGCGATTAAACATGTAATGCCAATCGGTGGTAAAGTACGTGCGTTAATTGCAGTTGCTGCTGTAGGTTTTGTCGGAGTTGTGACTTACGGACTAATTACCTTGAAGAATCGATTAGCTGATGAAATGCTTGGCGCTCGCGTCGGTGGAATTCGTCGTAAATTGAGGATGAAATAATGAGATTAGATAAATGTTTAGCAGATTGTGGCCTTGGAACTCGTTCCGAGGTCAAATCTTTATTAAAGGCCAAAAGAATTACCGTCAACGGTAAAGTCGTCACCAATGGTAAAGTACAAGTGAATCCTGAAACGGATGAGATTCTGTTTGATGGCGAGGCGATTCAGTACGAAGAGTTCGTCTATATCATGATGAATAAGCCTAAGGGAGTCGTTAGTGCCACCGAAGATAATCTTCATAAAACGGTACTGGATTTAATCGATCCGCTTTATTTTAAAAAGAGAGTCTTCCCGGTAGGACGTTTGGATATCGATACGCATGGATTATTGCTCTTGACAAATGATGGAGAATTGGCGCATCGTCTTCTTTCACCGAAGAAACACGTCACAAAAATCTATCAAGCAAGAATCGAAGGTGTGATGACAGAGGGAGATGCCGCTGCTTTTGAGAAGGGCATCGTATTATCGGATGGAGCGGAGTGTATGCCAGCGCGTCTGGATATTTTTAGCACAACGCAGGATGAGTCGGTTGTTCAGATTCATTTGAAAGAAGGGAAATTCCACCAGGTGAAACGAATGGTGAAAGCTTGCGGGAAAACCGTTGTCGATTTGCAGCGACTCACGATGGGACCGCTCAAGTTGGATGAGAGCCTCGCGTTAGGAGAGAGCAGACCTTTAACCGAAGAAGAATTAGAATCATTAATGATTCATGAATAACGAAAGCTTAGGAGAAATCCTAGGCTTTTATTTGTTGTAGAAAGGGTTTAACCGCTTTTCATCCCTTTGTAAAAATGGTAAGATAAGACTATTGAATCTACTTGATAGAGATTGGAGCGATTGGATGACAATTGATTGGAAAAAAGAAGTAGAACTTCGTAAAGAAGATCTGTTAAAAGATTTATTCACATTATTACGTATCGACAGTGTGCGTGATGATTCTAAAGCAACAGAGGATGCACCAGTAGGTCCTGGACCTAAAGAAGCGTTAGAAGCATTCTTAGCAATCGGTGAACGCGATGGTTTCACAACAAAACAAGTTGGAAACTTAGCAGGTCACATCGAATTTGCACCAAATCCAGACTACAAAGAAACTCTTGGTGTATTAGGTCACGTGGACGTTGTTCCAGTGGGTACTGGATGGGATACAGATCCTTTCGAACCACAAATTATTAATGATCGTATTTATGCGCGTGGTTCAAGCGATGACAAAGGACCAAGTATGGCAGCATACTATGCATTAAAAATCATCAAAGAATTAGGATTACCAGTTTCTAGACGTGTTCGTTTCATTATCGGAACAGACGAAGAATCAGGTTGGAAATGTATGGACCGTTACTTCCAAACAGAAGAAATGCCAGACTTTGGTTTCTCACCAGA
>CAJZJI010000217.1 GCA_916049935.1 uncultured Streptococcus sp.
GTAGCAGCAGTATTGCTTGGCATTATCAACCTTGTCCTACAACCATTTGGACAATTACGGATGATCATCTATGCAGTAGCGTTAATTTTAATTATGATCTTCCGTCCGGGTGGATTACTTGGAACATGGGAATTCAAACTAGGGAACTTGAAGTTTTCTAAGAAAAAAGAGGCAAAGGAGAGTGGGAAGTAATGTTATTAGAAGTAAATGGACTAACTAAAAACTTTGGTGGACTTTCCGCGGTATCTAATGTTTCTATGAAAGTAAACAAGGGAGAACTTATCGGACTCATCGGGCCAAACGGTGCTGGGAAAACGACTTTCTTCAACTTGTTGACAGGGGTGTATGAGCCAACAGAAGGAACAGTGAGTTTAGAAGTAGACGGACAGTTGAAAAATTTAAACGGGCTTCCGCCATACAAACGCACCACTCTTGGAATGGCACGTACCTTCCAAAATATTCGTCTCTTTAAAGATTTAACGGTACTAGAGAATGTAATGATTGCGATGCACTCGCACTCTAGCGATTCATTATTTTCAACCTTATTCCGTACAAAAAAATACTATGATACAGAAGCAAAAATGCGCGAAGAAGCGATTGAGTTGCTAAAGATTTTTGAGTTGGATACACTTAAAGAGGAAAAGGCGAAAAACTTAGCTTACGGACAACAACGTGAGCTTGAGATCGTTCGTGCGTTAGCGACAAAACCAAAAATCTTATTCTTGGATGAGCCAGCAGCGGGGATGAACCCTCAAGAGACGGCTCAATTAACAGAACTAATTGCGAAAATTCAAAAAGAATTTGATTTGACAGTGGTGTTAATCGAACACGATATGTCACTCGTTATGAAAATTTGCCAACGCATTTACGTGTTGGAATATGGAAGACTTCTTGCAGAAGGAACTCCAGATGAAATTAAACAAAATCCTGCAGTTATTAAAGCGTACTTAGGAGGTGAGTAGATGTTAGAAGTTAAAAATTTATCAGTTCATTACGGAATGATTCAAGCGGTTCGTAATGTGGATTTTAAGGTGAATGAAGGTGAAATCGTATCTCTAATCGGAGCAAACGGTGCCGGAAAGTCAACTATCTTGAAGACTTTATCGGGACTCATTCATCCTTCAGAAGGCGAAATCGTGTACTTAGGTGAAAACATCGCTTCAACATCTGCGAAGAAAATCGTTGAGAAAGGACTCGTGCAAGTGCCAGAAGGACGTCACGTATTCCCAGGATTAACGGTAAAAGAAAACCTTGAACTAGGAGCATTTCTACGCAAGGATAAAGAGGGCATTCAGAAAGATATGGAAGACGTCTTCGAGCGTTTCCCAATCTTGAAAGAACGTAAAGACCAAGATGCGCAAACACTCTCTGGTGGGGAGCAACAAATGTTAGCGATGGGGCGTGCGTTAATGAGTCGTCCAAAACTATTATTGTTGGATGAACCGTCAATGGGGTTAGCACCGATTTTTATCCGTGAGATTTTCAAAATCATTCAAGAAATCCAAAAGACAGGGACAACGGTTTTACTCATCGAGCAAAATGCGAAAATGGCATTATCGATTTCAAATCGTGCGTATGTACTGGAAACTGGATCAGTAGTATTAACTGGTACAGGACAAGAGTTGTTAGAAAGTGATGAAATTCAGAAAGCATATCTAGGAGGGTAATCATGGAAGTTAAAGATTATATGTCAACCAACGTTATTACAGTAACGCCTGAAACAACGGTTATGAAAGCTTTAGACTTAATGAAGGAGCATGACATTCACCGTTTGCCAGTTGTGGAAGATGGGAAATTAGTCGGCTTACTCACAGAGGAACTAGTGGCTGGGCACTCACCTTCAATGGCGACAAGCTTATCGATGCATGAGTTGAACTACTTATTAAACAAGACGGCTGCAAGCGAAATTATGCAAAAGCAAGTCTTAACAGTGAAGGCTCATACATTATTAGAAGAAGCGGCGTCTCTCATGCGTCAACAAAAAGTCGGCGTTTTGCCAGTCGTAGATGCGCGTGGACACGTGGAAGGAATTATTACCGACAAAGATATTTTCGATGCCTTTATCGAAATTTCTGGATACAACACTCCAGGTTCTCGTTTATTCATTGAAATCAATGAGGATAAACCTGGTCCTCTGGAAGAAATTTCAAATGTATTGCGCGAAAACAACGTGAACGTTTCGACGATTTCTGTGTACCATCGCGATGGGAAGGTGCAAGTGGTGCTTCATGTGGACTCTACTGAGCCCGATGAAGTGGCGGACTTTATCGCACAAAAAGGCTATCGCGTGATTTCAGCGATGAAAAAATAGGTTAAAGGGTTAAAGCGTTGCTTTAAAATCCTTGGACATCTTCATAGTTATAGGAATAACTGCACCGGACTGAGCCTAGGTCTCAGTCCTTGCGAAAGTCAAAGAGCTCCAAAGCGATTCTCGCTATGGAGCTCTAATTCTTTTCGCATGCGAATCGTTATTTCTATGACTATAGAGTCCAAGGATTTTTTGCAACGCTACCTTAGTTTTTTCATCGCTAATCACGCTATTTATGGAAAAACTTGCATCGGGCTCAGTCTTCGTT
>CAJZJI010000218.1 GCA_916049935.1 uncultured Streptococcus sp.
CTTCGGTACCATAAATAGAATGTGTTTTTTAAAGATCCTGGTTCTCACTAGCGTTTGTTAGAATAAGTTGAACGGTTGCCCTCATCGCCAACCTTTCTTTTTATTATACAGTCCCTTCTTCTTCATCTATCGCTCACCATTTCACTTTATAATTATTTCCTTTAATGATAAAATTAAAGCAACAACGTTTAGGAGGTAAATTTATGTTTACTAAAACAAAGAAGATCCTTTTCGGTTTCTTGGCATTCTTTGCAGTGCTCCTTATTGCGGGATGTCAGTCTTCTCCATCGCAGTCTTCTAAAACAAATAAGTCTTCTCAAACAAATAAATCTCCTCAAACAATAAAAGCACCACAAGATCTTACAAAGGATCAACAAGGAACTTGGAAATGGACTGACCAACAAATGACCATTCAGAAAGTATTCCTAGCTTCTAATATCAAAAAACTAGCCGCCGTACTAATGCTTGATGACTTCGATAAGGTTAAGATGACAATGACCATTAAAGATAAAACCGTTGAATTGAAGTACCATTTTGATTACAGAGAACTGTATGAGGATCAAGCATTTGCAACAGGAGAGAACAAAGCGAATTATGAATCGTATTTAAAAAATAAAACTGCTGAATTTAAGAATTATATTCCAAATTTGAAACATACAAAGATTACTCTTGACGAACCTAATTATGCCTATGATTATTCTCTAACTGGAGAAATCGATACGCAGAAACATACTATTACGTTCCCTGAAACACCTACATTTTTAAGTAGAATTGTTATGGGAACCACGTATAACTCACTTGTACCAATTACTTATACTTACACCGTTGAAGGTAACCAACTAACACTTTATGCTGAAGGTCAAGATGAACAAAGTCATTTTAGAGTAATACGTCTTCGTTTCAATTACGTAGGAGACAATCATTAGAAGGAGTGATCAATCATGAACAATATGAAAAAAAGTTCCCTATGGATGTTTTCCCTTCTTGCTCTTCTATTTGTATCAGGATGTGGGCAACAACAGAAACAACAGCAACAGAAACAACAAACAACCGCTGAGACTACAACAGTTGCAGAAACTACCACAGTAGTACCTACCCCAGTCTCACTCGAAGGAGACTGGAAAGCTGTAGATTTTAGAGATACAGTGGAACGTACTTTCTTAATTTATTATGATGATGCTAATAGTCGATTAAAGGTTACTGAAGCCTTCCAAGATATCGTTCCGACTCTAAAAATTACAGGAACAGATGTAACTTATTCTTATAGTGCAGATATGAATAAGTATATTGATTTTTATGCTGAACAGAATAAAGATAAATATCCTACAAAAGAAGAAGCTACTGCCATCCTTCTAGGCGTAAGAGAAAAGAAATTTGAAAGCTTTAAACATCAAACTGGAACGTTTGATAACAATACAAAAGTGTTAACTGCAACGTTAAATGATGGGGTTTTAAACGAGAAAGCAAAAACGATCGTATTCCCTGAAGTTCCAAACATCTTTGGAGTTCTACCTCTTTATATTAATTCTACAGACGTACCAATTACTTATCACTACGAATTGAATGGTGACATCCTTACAATTTACGCTGAAAAAACATTCGAAGAAACAGGAGCACATCTCGTTTATCCGATGAAATTCAAGAAAGTTTCAGATCCTAAAACTAATTAAATAACTCCCTGCCCCTTGAGATTTTCTCAAGGAGCTTTTTTCTGTTCAAAAAAATAATTTAGGAAACCTTGAGAATCTCATCTATTGGGTACTCTGCTACATACAATTTTTACGTTTCTTATGTTGAATAATCGGTCAAGTTACAAAACAAAATTGCGATTCGTTTGAAAGCCCTTGCAAAACAATTGTGTTGAACGTATAATATAAGCGTAATACAATCATCTATTTTAAGGAGGTCTAACGATGATTAGACGTTATAAAAAATTATTTTTAGCATTCGTTGCTCTGCTCTCAGTCTTCCTACTAGCTTCTTGTTCTCAAAAACAAAGTGGCTCTAAAAATGCTGCTAAAACAGAAACAGCAAAAGTCGAAACGATTGATGGCGAATGGGAATTAGTCGATACTCTCGATGCTTTAACGGAATCCATCGGTGCCTATACCCTCCATGGAATCCACTTTGCACACTTGCTTGAATCTGTTAAAGACTTCAAAATGGACATGAAGATTGAAAACAATACGGCAACGATTAAATACGACTATAACATTGATAACTTTATTAAAGCTTTCTACACTGTCACAACAGAAGCTAGAGGCAAGACTGAAGAAGAATTCAAAAAAATCATGTATGACTCTCATGAAGGATTTGCAGGCGACTTTAAGAAATACAAAGTCAGCATGAATAAAGATACTGGCGTGTTTAGCTACGAAGCAACGGGTTCTATTGATCAAGGTGCCAAAACAATGACCTTTGATGAAGGACTTTCAGTAGCAAACTCATTCTTCTTCTCATTCGGTGAAAATCGCGTTTCGCCAAACACATATCACTACAAATTAAAAGACGACATGCTTTATGTCACGATTGACGGAAAAGCGAAGAAAAATAATCTTCCAGTTCACT
>CAJZJI010000219.1 GCA_916049935.1 uncultured Streptococcus sp.
TCTCAATTCTAGAGAGTTCTTCAGTTCTAGTTCTTCTTGTAGCATTTCATCAGGGAGGATGGATTCATATTTATCAAAATATACTTGAACAGATTTATACTGTACTAAATTTTGCGCGATTAAGCTGACTTTGCCGAAAAGGGCACCTGTAAATGAACCAATACTTCCCATAACCCCAATCGATACAACTCCATTAACTACAAGATAGCCGACTAAAATAGCACTCAATGATTGACCTAAACTATTCACTGCTCCTGAAGCAATTCCAGAGAGCATGAATGCGCGAATTAAACGAACCACCGCATCTTTAACAGCGTTCGATTCAAATTGGACGCGATTTTTAAAGGTATCCATTTTATTTAATGCATAGAATACAGAATAACCCTCTAGTAAATTTTGTACATTCGAAGAAAATTTTTCTTGGGTTGCAGAATAACTTTCCAGTACTTTCTTCGTATGTGGTTCGAATAATTTTGGAACCACTAGAAGTCCGCTAATTAATACCACTAAGAACAATAGGATAGACCAGTGATAAGTAAGGATAACTCCTATGGATAACAGCACCGTTAGTACACTTTCTGTTATCGTAAAGAACAGTGGAAGTCCCAATGACGAGATTCTCTCCATATCATTTGTCATCCAAGATACATACTCTGGAAATTCACGTTTGGTGATTTCCATATAATTCGCCTTACGAAGTTTTTCTGCAATTTCTTCCCTTAATTCCGTATTGACTAATTGAATGAATTTTTCTTGTCGAACGGAAAATAAGAATTCTGAATACGATAATATTCCTTTCATAGCGAACCGGATTGCCAACGCTCCTACAAATTGCCAAGCATTTAAGGCGACTAACCCGTCAATGGCAAATGCAATAATCGCAATATTCGCTACGGTTAAAAGACTCTTAATAACCACTAGTACGAGAAGAATCATTACTTTGGATGGATGTTGTAGTAACTTCTGTTTCATAATGATTTCTCCTTCCCTAAGTAAATCACTTCATCAAATAAATCGCGATGTTCTTCAAAAAAATGATGTGTCACAATCACAAGGGTTAGGTTAGGATTTTGAAGGAGTTGAGCTTCTATACTTCGCGCACTTTCCAAATCTAAATTCGCGGTACTTTCATCGAGTAATAACACCTTATCTGATTCAAGTAACGTTCTAGCAAGCGCTAATCGTTGTCGTTGCCCTCCTGATAACTTAGTTCCATGTTCACTAACAACTTCCTGAGCATTCGTAAATTGATCCAACCCCATTTGACTAGATTCTTCCTCAAATGGACGATCTTCCCATAGCGTAATATTATCTTTTACTGTGGCGTTAAAAATATGATTCTTCTGAGGATTGTAAGCAGTAATATTGCGCAACTGTACAATTTGTTCCTTAGAAAGAGGCTTTCCGTCGAGGATTACTTCACCTGTAAATTCGTGATTTCGACCGGCTAAGAAATTCAATAATGTTGATTTTCCAGTACCGCTATCCCCTAACAACGCATATTTCTTTCCTTTTTCGATAGTGAAGGTCACGGGCTGTACAATGACATGCCCATTCACGCTGACGGTGACATCTCGTAACGATAAAGTCTGTTGCAGAGAACTATTGTCTGGTTGTAAATTCGAATCTGCTTCTAAGCTATTAAATTTATCAAAATAAACATGAATCGATTTTAACTGAACTAATTGTTGAACAACTTGTTCTAACGATGCAAAGCAGTTAAATGTAAGAGAGCCTGCTGCAGTAAATGCCCCCACTGAAATCATCCCAGCAAACACCATGATTCCGGCTACGACATCTACTGAGATTTTTCCGATGAAATTCAGTAACGAAATGCACAATTGTACGAATGAAAACTTCTTTCTATAACTTACTTTAACGTCTGATAATGCATCTGAAGCGACTTTAATTCGCTTCACAAATTGTCCCACTGCATTTGAGGTATAAAACACTTCGAATCCTTTAAATAAGTTTTGAACGGTTGTAGTAAATGCTTCATTAGCAGCCGATAGATTTGAAGTAGCTTCCTTGGTTTGTTTTTGAAACCACTTCGGCGTGAGAATAAGCATCACTGCTACCAAAACAGTCACGACTGCTAATCCCCAATGGAATAATGAGAGAGAAATCAATGCAAAGATTAACATCATTCCGCTTCCGATGCTATTGAATAACACGGCAAACCCATTGTCTTCTAATTGCTCTAAATCACTTGTAAACCATGAAACATAGGCAGAAACATCTTTTTCTGTCACTGTTGAATAATTCGCATGCCCGATTCTATCTGCAATTTCTCCTCGGATTTCAATACTAATTTTTTGGATGAGCTTATTCAGCTGCACATTATATCCATATAACGATGCTAAATAAACTCCACTGAAAGCCATCCCTACTAACTTCCACATTAAAAACGTAGAAAAGTCGCCCTTAACTAAAGCATTAAATGCTGGTGCATTCAACGAAATACTAATAATAGAGGATGCATTTTCCAAGAATGATAATAACACCACAAAAAAAGATGCTACTTTATGTCTGAGCAGATACCGTTTCATTGATT
>CAJZJI010000220.1 GCA_916049935.1 uncultured Streptococcus sp.
TGATTAAAAGGTTCTTCGAATTGATCTCCATCTAAAAAATAAATGGTCGTAGCATTTTTGACATTAGAACGATAAACATATAATTTTACTCCACAAATTTCTTGTTGGATCCATACAGAATTTTTAACCATGGCAATCCCCTTTCTACTGCTTATTCTCCACTATTTTAACAGTTTTCTTTGAGCTTGATAAGCCCAAATGAAAAGACGTCAGCTATAAACACTGACGTCTAATAGTTGTTAAATAAATTTAACGGACAATCTGTCCCGATTTTTGGTTCATAAATTCAAAGACTTCATCTTCATTGAATGGATTCCAGTCTCCAAAAACAGTATGTTTTAATACCGAACTTGCTGTCCCAAAATCGACAATTTGTTGGCTGTCCCAACCTTTTAGAACTCCGTTTAGAATCCCAGCAGCAAAGGCATCGCCTCCACCAACTCGGTCGATAATTGGATTGATATCATAGAGTTTCGATTCTACAAACACTCCATCTTCACCTACAAAGAATCCTTGTAATTCATTATGATTCGTTGAAAATACATTGCGTTTTGTTGAAAATAACACTTTAATTTTTGGAAATTTTGCTTGAACTCGCTTGTAAATTTCTTCCAGTGAAATATCTTCGTCTTCTGATACTACTTTCAAGAAATGAATCGCATCTAATCTACCCGCAGAAAGAATATCCACATATGGCAATATTTGTTGGTAACAAGGATAAGCTTCCTCATAACTCCATAACTTACTACGATAGTTCATATCAAAGCTCACATAGCATCCATATTCCTTCGCTTTACGGACGATTTCGACTGTCCACGACTGCCACTTCTTAGAAAGAGCTGGTAGAATTCCTGAAATATGAAGCAAGTCAGCTTCTATAAATATTTCGTTTAAATCCCAGCAGAGGTTGTCTAACACTGAAATACTAGAATATAAGCGATCGTATGTAACGCGAGATGCACGTATTGAGTTTCCTTGTTCTAAAAAATAAGTTCCTAATCTTCCATATTCAGTTGCTACTAAATCCGTATTGATACCGTTCATTCGTAGTCTCGAACTTACAGCATCGTTTAATGGGTTATCTTGTGGAAGAACTGTAGCTACAGAAACATCATGGCCAAAATGCGATAAAGAGATACCTACATTCGCTTCAGCTCCACCATAGCCGACTCTGAACTCTTTTGTACTCTTTAACCGCACATCTTCTGCAGTCGATAATCTTAATAAAATTTCACCTAGAGTTATTACTTTCATTGTTGCATCACTTTTCCATTTCTCAATGATAGATAAAGAATCGAAGCTTTCACTTCGATTCTTATTATGTTCTTTAATTATACTCCAGAATAGGCTGCAAAACCACCATCAATTGGTAAAACAACGCCATTTACAAAGCTTGAAAGAGTTGAATCTGCAAGGAAGAATACTCCCCCTACTAATTCATCTGATTCACCAAATCGTCCCATTGGTGTATTGCGTAAAATCTTATCCGCACGTGGAGTAGGATTTCCCTGTTCATCAAATAATAATCGTTCATTTTGAGCTGTTACTAAGAATCCTGGTGCAATTGCGTTGCAACGAATTCCCACTTTAGAGAAGTGAACTGCTAACCATTGAGTAAAGTTACTAATTGCTGCTTTTGCCCCTGAGTATGCTGGAATTTTTGTTAAAGGAGTGAAAGCATTCATACTAGAAATATTGATGATGTTCGCTCCTTCTTTTCCAACCATATCTTGTGCAAAGACTTGCGTTGGTAATAATGTACCTAAATAGTTTAAGTTGAATACAAATTCAATTCCTGCTTTATCTAAGTCAAAGAATGTTTTAGTCTCCGCACTTAATCCTACTTCATGAAATTCATTATCTGTAGTCGCACGAGGGTTATTTCCTCCAGCACCGTTTACTAAAACATCTACTGTACCAAGATCATTATTCACAGCTTCGCGAACAGCCTCTAATGATTCTTTTTCAAGTACGTTCGTTTTATAAGCTTTTGCGATACCACCCTCAGCAACAATTTCATCTGCAAATTTTTGTGCAGCTTCTTCATTTAAATCTAGTAAAGCTACCTTTGCGCCTTGTTTACCAAAACTCTTTGCGAGTTCACCGCAAATCACTCCGCCGGCACCTGTGATTACTACGACTTTATTTGTAAAATCAAAAAATTGTGTCATGGTTTTTCTCCTATTATTTTGCATTTTTTGCTACTGCTTCAGCTAATCCATGAAGGTAAGTAGCTCCTAGAGCACGGTCAAATAATCCATATCCTGGACGACCTGTTTCTCCCCAAATCATACGGCCATGGTCTGGACGAATTGGTCCTTTCCAGTTTGCATCATGAAGAGCTTTAACCACTTCATACATATCAATTGAACCGTATTCTGTTGGGTGTGCTGATTCTTCAAATGATTTACCTTTTCCTGTTAAACGAATGTTACGAGCATGCATAAAGTTTACACGATTACGTTTTAACATTTCTTTTAACATTTCAACAGCATCGTTGTTTGGATCAGAAGCATATGAACCTACACAAACAGTTACCC
>CAJZJI010000221.1 GCA_916049935.1 uncultured Streptococcus sp.
CTTCTTCTTGCTCTACCTTCTTGTTGAATCTTCAATGTTTCTTCTAATGTTTCAATTAAATCTTTTTGAGTTTTTTGAAGTGTTTCTAAATCGATAATACCTCGTTCATTTTCACGAGCTGTTTCAATCGTCGAAATTTTCAACATTTCCGAATTCTTTTGAATTAATTGGTTCGTTGTTTCAGACACTTGTCGTTGCGCTGTAACCGCATCTTTTTGACGAAGTAATGTCATTGCAATCGCAATTTGATTTTTCCATAAAGGAATCGTTGTTGTAATAGAAGATTGAATTTTTTCTGCTAATGTTTGATTTGTATTTTGAATTAAGCGAATTTGTGGCGCTTGTTGAATCGTCATCTGGCGCGTTAATTTCAAGTCGTGATTTCTTTTTTCCAAACGATCAAGGAACTGATGCAAATCATTAACGGTTTGTACATCCATTTGGTCTCCAGTTTCTTGGGCTTTCTTCATGGCTTCAGGAATTAATTGTTGTTGCATTTCTTCAATTTTCAATTCCCCTGCAGCAATATAGATGCTTAATGCTTCAAAAAATTCTTTATTCCGTTGATAGAGCTGTTCAAGAGATAAATTATCATTTAATAAGCCATTTTTTTCATGGTCTAATTTCACAGCAATCTTATCTACTTGAGATCCAACTTCTTGATATTTCGATTGCATTTCGTAAATAGATTTCTTCACACGTCCAAAAATTTTACGGAAAATATTAGAGTCCTCTGCCACTAAATCTTGTGGATTCGTCTCGTTTAGGCGCATCATCAATTCATTTAAGGTGTCGCCAATTTCGCCAGTATCTTTATTTTGAACATGAGCAAGCATTGAATGTGAAAACTCCCCTAATTGCTTTTGAGCTCCCGCACCATAACTAATAATGGCTTGCATATTTTTTTCATCGATTTGTTTCGCTAAAGCTCGAGCTTGTTCTTGTTGTTTCTCGGGCAATGAATCCACCAAAGCCTTTTGTGGTTCCACTTGTTCTTGTGGAAAATCAGCCGAAACATCTTGTAAACTTGTATTTTTCACAACATCCTCACCAAAGGGATTTTGAATGAGGGCATCTACCATGCTAGTTTTTTCTTCTGTCATTTTATTTTGCTCCTTTACCTTTTTCTAGAATCTTTCGAGAGACATAGTCCATTTCTGCTTCAGAATTTTGAATTCTATCTTTTTGGAAATGTAAATAATCTTCTTCTAACTTCTCACAAGTGAGTTCAATCTTTTCAGCCAATTCTTGCAACGTTTGATAAGTTTCACTTCCTTTAACGGGTTGCTCACTCATCTTCCGGTAAGCTGAGGTCATTTCTTTTAGCGAAGGTACACAAGTATGCACAAACAAATCTGCATCTGGTAATTTCTCTGGATTTGCCACAAGTTCTCTAAAGTAATCCTTCATTGTTATTGAAGTATTATAGCGATTCGCAATAATTCTGAGTTTTGTATACCCTTGGATATTGTCCTCAATTTCGTTGATTTGATCTTTTACGACCGCCATTTTTTGTCTAAAATACTCAATATCCTGTTTGGAAAGTCCAGATTGTTCATACCCTTCTTGTACTTTAGTGGAAGTCTTTTTCAAAGGTTTCTTTGTTTTTTCAAAAAATGATTGAACCTCCATCTCTCGAGGAAATAGAACAAAAAAGAAAATGGCAAGTAATAAAACAGTTACTACTATCCCTTTTTTCATTGAGCCATCCACATAATCCGCCAATCTATACGTTAACAAGATAAAAAAGCTCAATTTTATTAGTCTAAACCACTGTTTCATGGCATTCCCTCCTTATAGCATTATTGTATCATTCTCATCTTGTTAAACATGGTACTTAAGGCCGATTTTTATATGATTTTTATTCAAAAAAACTGAGCCGAATTTCTCAGGCTCAGTTAAAATTTTACTATTCTGCTTCCGGAACTAATGCTTCTGGGAAGTGTTCACGCACAATTGCTGCACAACGATGACATAAAGTTGGCGCATCTTCTAATGTTCCTACTTCAATCTTCACAGCACGGCAACGTTCACAAGTTTCACCTTTGGCATGTTCAACAACGACTTTCACGCCTTCGCCTTCAACAGCATTCGATGGAGCTTCAACTCCTTCTTGAGCCACTTCTAATTCACTGACGATGAATAATTGAGCGACATTGGTGTTTAAGCCCTCTAATAAAGCACGAACTTCATTAGATGGGTAAAGCGTTACTTTTGCCTCGAAGTTCTTACCGATTAATTTCTCGTTACGAGCTTCTTCTAAAGCTTTCAAAGCAGTGTTACGAACTTTGAAGAATTCAGCCCATTGTGTTAATACTTCTTCTTTGTTTTCGTAATTTTCAACTGCTGGGAAATCAGCTAATTGAACATAAGCTTCTTCTTCCTTCAAGTGTTTCCAAACTTCTTCACTCGTGTGAACTAAGATTGGACTTAGTAATTTCGTTAATTTCACTAAAATATCGTAGATGACTGTTTGCATTGCACGACGTTCGTAGTTATCTTCATGTTCGATATACACAACGT
>CAJZJI010000222.1 GCA_916049935.1 uncultured Streptococcus sp.
GGTGGACGGCTGTCCACCATTTTTTGTTTTCGAAGGACGCAAAATCCATTTGAAAGAGAGGATATAGCCCAAAGGGCTTACGAATAAACTCCAGACCGAAGGGATGTCTCTATAGTTGCTACAATAAGGGCACCGGACTGAGCCCAAGGTCTCAGTTCCTACCAAGCTTCAAACTGACTCTACGGATTTCGCCCTAGAGTCAGTAATTCACATTGGTTGCACTCCCTTATTGTTGCTACTATGGAATCCCTTGGTCTTCCGTTTATTCTTCGCCTTTGGACCTTATTTCAAATGGATTTTGTTTCATTCGAAAGAAAGGGAAGAGAAGAAAAAAGGTAGGTGCAGGGAAAATAGTTTCTGCAGGGGTGCGGTGATGAAGTGACGTGACATGCGTTCATATGTTACAATGAAGGGGAAGAATGGAAAGCGAGGGACGGTCATGAAGGTTGTATTCGTCTGCTTGGGGAATATTTGTCGTTCGCCGATGGCAGAAGCTGTATTTAGAAAAATGGTTCATGAAGAAGGATTGGAAGATAAAATTACGATTGATTCCGCTGCGACAAGTACGTGGGAGCATGGGAATCCGGTGCATCACGGCACTCGGAAGAAACTCGAGGAGCACGGCATTTCCGCAAAAGGGCTTGTGTCACGGACGTTGGATGCGACGGACCTGGACGCAGACTACATTCTTGGAATGGATGCGTCGAATGTGCGTAATATTCACGCTTTTGTCGATGGAAAATCGGATGCGACGGTGGCTCGCTTGTTAGAAGTGGCAGGAGTGCCGCGCGATATTGCCGATCCGTGGTATACAGGAGACTTTGACGCGACGTACCGTGATGTGATATTGGGATGCAATGCGCTCTTAGAACAATTAAAAAAGGAATTATAGTATGGATAAGATTAGAAAAGATTGGGCAGTGATGATTGCTCTGGCGGCTGTTTCGTTACTTGTCGTCTTGAATTTTAGCGCCATCCTCACATGGATTTCCGAATTTATTGGGATGATGTTCCCGCTTATTTTAGGGATGATTTTGGCATTTGTTTTAAACGTGCCAATGAAGCGAATTGAACAAGTGTTGGAGAAGATAAACTTCCCGCAAAAGCTGCGTAGAAGTGTCGCAATCCTGAGCATTATTGTGATTCTGCTTCTGATTATTTCGCTGTTGATTTGGATTATTGCGCCGATGATTGCTAAAACCGTGTCACAACTGGGCGATAGTGTAAATCACTTACTATTCGTGGTTGCGGATTTTGTACAACATTCAAAATTAATGCAATCCAGTGAAGTGAGTCAGATTACCGACTCACTAAGTCAAAGCAATATCGTATCGTCTGTCATTACATTCCTTGGCGGATTTACAACGAATATTTCAGGGCTCTTCTCAAATGTGTTCTCTGTAATTGTGGGGATTTTCTTCATGATTAATATTCTCGCAAGTAAGGAAATGCTCGCACGTTTAACGCTTCGCATTCTTAATGTGGTCTTGCCAAAAGATAAAATCGAGCACATTACTTATGTTGGGGAAGTCATCGTGGATACGTATGACCGTTTCTTGATGAGTCAAATCATCGAGGCGGGAATCGTTGGGGTTATGATTTTTGCTGGATACTCTCTTGTAGGGTTGCCATATGCAGGACTTGTTGGGGTGCTGTCCGGAGTACTCTCATTCATTCCGTATATCGGGCCGTTTATGGCGTGCGGAATTGGAATGCTTTTCACCTTTACAGAAAGCCCAATTCAAGCACTCATTTCACTTGTCGTCTTTATGATCGTTCAAATAGTGGAAGGAAATGTCGTCTATCCGATGGTTGTCGGAAGTTCAGTAGGATTACCAACCGTTCTGACCCTTGCTGCGGCGTTAATCGGTGGAAATCTCTTTGGTTTAGTAGGAATGATTTTCTTCATACCAATTTTTGCCGTGATTTACCGTTTCGTGAAAGAATGGGTGGAGAAACATGAACAAGCTGCTTCAGTGGTAGCTGTAGGAGGTATTATTGATGAAGAAAATTAGTGAACTAGGGATTACAGGGAAAAAGCTCCTAATTGAAGGGATTGCATTCCTTATTGCTGGGGTGTTGCTCCTAATCTACGGACCAAGCTTCCCAGAATTGATGTTACGTCTGTTTTTAACATTCTTATGGGCTCGTGAACTATGGAATTTCTTGTTCCGTTGGTTTAGTAAGGCGGCGGTAAAAGATCCATTATGGCTGAATGTTGCTAAATTTTTCCTTTACGGATTTTTAGCAGGAAATCAATTTTTTATCTCGCTTCCGATTGCGATTGTCAGTATCTTGATGGGGCTTAACGAAGTGATGAAAGCGGCCACTAGTGGCGTAACGTACTATATTTATGTCAAAGACGGTATCCGTCCGCGACTGCGCTTGCTCATTGATACCATTTGGCTCTCAGTTGTCGGGGTAGCGACTTTACTGGCTCTTGGGGGCGACGGCAACTTACAAATGTTCTTCCTTGCGCTTTATTTCATCGGGCTTGGGACTAGTAACATTCGTGACGG
>CAJZJI010000223.1 GCA_916049935.1 uncultured Streptococcus sp.
AAAATTTTGACGAGAGACCACGGAAAGTTAATGTTCTTTTTACGAAATGCACAGCAAAGCAATCATCCATTAACAGCTGCAACACAGGTGTTTACAAGAGCGACTTTTCTTGGGCATATTCATCAAAATGGGTTTAGTTTCCTAAAGGATAGTCACGATATAAAGCCTGCGACGATTGTCTTGCAAGATGTAAAGGCACAAGCAGTTTTAGCGTATTTAACGCAATTAACAGATGCGGTGATGGATGACCATATTGTGAACAAGACGGTGTTCCAACTGCTTTGGGACTCTATTGAAGCCATTAA
Source organism: uncultured Streptococcus sp. (assembly GCA_916049935.1). Classification (GTDB taxonomy): domain Bacteria; phylum Bacillota; class Bacilli; order Lactobacillales; family Aerococcaceae; genus Granulicatella. The sequence continues at coordinate 306 of CAJZJI010000223.1, forward strand.
TAATGGAGTCGATGCGGAAGTGATTTTGCGTTTCTTTGAAATCAAGATTCTACGTTACTATGGAGTCGAGGTGGAATGGCAACATTGCGTCATTTGTAATCGAGATACAGACTTGGTCGATTTTTCAATTCAGAAGCATGGATGTCTGTGCAAGAATCACTTAGATGAAGACGAGTACCGCATGCAATTGTCTAGAAAGGCATTGTATGTCGCAAGGCAATTAGCTCTTGTTTCTTCTCCAAAACAAATAGGGTCTATTCAGTTATCGAGTGAGACTACAAGTGAGTTAAGACGGTTGTTTGACACCATTATGGATGAGTATGTGGGCATACGTTTGAAGAGCAAAAAATTCTTAGATCAGATGGTCGAATGGGAAACGTTAATGCAGAATAGAGGACAAGATTAAGAGTAGCGCAAAACGCTGTCTTTACTTGACTTTTTAAGCAATTATCGGTACTATAGTGAAAGATTAATAGGACGTTGACGGTGAGATTTTTAATGATAAAATGTCAAAGAGAGTATGGGCTGGTGGAATCCATATCATGGTCATTAAAAGTGGCGCACTTGAGTCTATCAACAATGAAGCTTGGTTTTAAACCAAGAAATTAGGGTGGAACCGCGATTAGTCGTCCCTATGTATGCTTTTTGTGTACATAGGGACTTTTTTATTTAGATAAAGGAGGAAATAGTATGGATTTTACAATGGTCATCCCAGCTTCAGAATTCAAAGATTTTCAATTGAAGGTGGTGTCATTAGCGCCGATTAAAGTCAGTGTGATTGGTCATGATGACGAAGTGTTGGAGCAATTCCAAACAAGTGTTAACCATTCAATGTACGGTTTTAAAACGAAAAATGAAGCGATTAAAGAAGTTAAATGTGAAGTGATTCCTGGAGTGATTTATGAATTCTATCCAGTAGTGAATGCACAATAGAAAGGAGAACAATTATGGCAAAAAAATTAAGTATTCAAGAAATTATTTTAACATTACAAAATTATTGGTCTAACCAAGGATGCTTGCTTCTTCAAGCATACGATACTGAAAAAGGGGCAGGGACAATGAGCCCTTATACATTCCTTCGTGCCATTGGGCCTGAACCATGGAATGCAGCATACGTGGAACCTTCACGTCGTCCTGCAGATGGACGTTACGGGGAAAACCCAAACCGTTTATTCCAACACCACCAATTCCAAGTGGTGATGAAACCATCTCCTGAAAACATTCAAGAATTATATTTAGGAAGCCTAGAAGCTCTTGGAATTAACCCTTTAGAACACGATATTCGTTTCGTGGAAGATAACTGGGAAAACCCATCTCTTGGTTGTGCTGGTTTAGGATGGGAAGTATGGCTTGACGGAATGGAAGTGACTCAATTTACGTACTTCCAACAAGTAGGTGGACTAGAATGCCACCCTGTAACAAGTGAAATCACTTACGGTTTAGAACGTCTTGCTTCATACATTCAAGAAGTAGAGAGTGTATATGATTTAGTTTGGACTGGAGATGTTAAATACGGAGATATCTTCACACAACCTGAATATGAACATTCTAAATACGCTTTTGAAGAAAGCAATGTAGAATTATTAATGCAATTATTTACAGACTTTGAAAAAGAAGCCACTGTATTAATGGAAAAAGGCTTAGTGCACCCAGCTTATGATTATGTATTGAAATGCTCTCATGCATTTAACTTAATGGATGCTCGCGGAATTATTTCTGCAACAGACCGTGCTGGATTCCTTGGCCGTATTCGTAAGATGGCTCGTACCATCGCGAAAACTTTCGTGGCTGAACGTGAAGCATTAGGATTCCCATTATTGAAAGAGAAATAAGAGAGTTTGGAGGAGAAAGAATGACACAATCATTATTATTAGAAATCGGTTTAGAAGAATTACCTGCTCAATATGTTCGTTCAAGTTCAGAGCAATTAGCAAAACGTGTAGAAGACTTCTTCAAAGATGAAAACTTAGAATTTGAATCTGTTGAAGCATTTGCAACTCCAAGAAGATTCGCGGTTCGTGTAAATGGCTTAGTCGAAGAACAAGCTGACCGCGAAGAAATTTTCAAAGGACCATCACTAGCGATCGCTCAAAAAGATGGAGCATGGACAAAAGCGGCTGAAGGATTTGTTCGTGGTAAAGGTTTAACAACAGATGATATTTACGTTGAAGAAGTGAATGGTGTTGAATACATTCA
>CAJZJI010000224.1 GCA_916049935.1 uncultured Streptococcus sp.
CGATGAACCAATTATTCGCGGCGTATGCAACTGGTAAACAAGCCAAAGAACTTGCAGTTGTATTAGGGGAATCTGCATTATCAAAAACAGATAAGAAATATGTAGAATTCACTGAACGTTTCGAACGTGAATATGTGGGACAAGGCTTCTACAAGAACCGTTCAATTCAAGAAACACTTGATTTAGGATGGGAATTACTATCCATCTTACCGCGTACGGAATTAAAACGTATCAAGGACGAGTTATTAGATGAATTTCTTCCGAAAGGGGAGTGATTCCTTTGGCACGATTGAACGTCAAACCAACTCGTATGGAATTGACGAAATTAAAACATCGTCTCGTTGTCTCAAAACGTGGGCATAAGCTCCTAAAAGATAAACAAGATGAGTTAATGCGTCAGTTCATCGAACTAATTCGAAAAAACAATGCGTTACGTGAGGCGGTCGAAGGTCGTCTTGTGGAAGGAATGAAGAGCTTCGTTCTTGCAAAAGCAACGTTGGAAGAAGCGTTTATCGAAGAACTTGTGGCGATTCCACCACAAAGCGTATCCTTGGATCTTCAAGAAAAGAACATTATGAGTGTTTACGTTCCAGAAATGCATTTCACTGTGAAAGATGAAACGGAGGAAAGTGACTTTAAATATGGTTACTTAAACTCCAACAGTGAGATTGATGATTCTGTAGAACAAATCTCAAGTGTATTAAATGAATTGCTAGAATTGACGGAGATTGAAAAAACTTGTCAACTGCTAGCAGATGAAATCGAGAAAACAAGACGTCGTGTAAACGCCCTTGAATATCGATTGATCCCACAATTAGAAGAAACGATTTACTTTATCGAAATGAAGCTGGAAGAAAACGAGAGAGCAAGTATCACTCGTATTATGAAAGTGAAAGATATGGGACAAAAATAACGAAAAGAAGACTCCTAGCAAAGTTTGCTAGGAGCCTTTTTGATTTAATTTTGCTAATTCCTTGAAGAAATTATGAAAGCGCTTTAAATATAGCAAAATAGTACTAGTAAAGAGCAAAAAAGTCCAAGTAGCACCTAAAAGATAGTGCTAAAATTATTTATGGAAACGTTTTTATAATATTAAGGAGGGGTATTATGTATAATCGTCAAAATATGGAGAAGAGACAGCGCTTCTCTATTAGAAAGCTCACTGTTGGTACATGTTCAGTTATCATCGGGGCTTTCTTTTTTGGCACACTTCAACCAGTTTCTGCAACTGAAGCTGCTGCAACAGAGGTAGTAGCGACAGCCGTAGAAAACACGCCGGCTAGTGAGGCGGCCACTGCTGAAGAGAAACCAGCAGTAGAATCTGGTGCTGAGGCAACTGAAGTAGCGCCAAAAGAAGAAAAAGAAGTAGTTTCTAGTGAAGCTGCAAACACGGAGGCAACTGATAAAGTAGAAGAAAAAGCTACTGAAGCAGCAACCGAAAAAGCGGAGGCTAAACCTGCTGAAGCTAAACCAGCTGAGGAAAAACCAGCCGCAGAAGCAACGGGAGAAACTCGTGAAGCGACTGGTGAAACTCGTGAAGCAACAGCCGAAGTGAAAAAAGAGTGGGACTCAGTAAGCCGTGTAAAAGGGAATGTTGAAGTCGTTGAAGAAGGCGGAGTACGCTACAACAAATTAACTTCAACAACAGCTAACGACAATGGAGCAAACGAAGCTTTATTTGAAAAAGCTGGATTACAAGCGGATGCGGAAGGAAATGTAAGCGTTGACTTAACGTTAAAGGCAAACACTCCTCCAGCTGAAACACGCTTTGGGGTATATCTAAAATACAAAGATAATGATAACAATATCTTTGTAGGGTATGACAAGGGCGGTTGGTTCTGGCAATATAAAGGACCAGGTGTAAACACATGGTATAGCAAGACTCGTGTAGAAGCACCTAATGCAGGTGAAGAAAACCACCTATCTATCGTGTACAAGAAAGACGGTCAATTAAACGCTACAAATAATGGACAATCTTTATTTAGCACAGAAGTCGTTCCAGAAGCTGTCAAGAACGCTTTAGCGGATGTAAATAAAGTTTACCTAAAAGCTGGTACTTACGGTACAGAATTATCTTCTGTATCGATCAAAGCGGACAACCAAGATAACATTAAACCAGAAGAAGAAACTCCAGCTGTGGACGATGGTTTCCGTCGTAACGACCAAAATGTTCATTACGAAACATTACAATCAGAACAATTAAAAGCCATCATCGACACGGCGTTTCCACGTGTTAAAGAATATGAATTAGATGGAAAAACGTTAACAGGTCAAGTTCAAAAATTAGATAAAATGTCAATCAACGGTGTGTTAGTTACTCCAGAAGTTCAATACCGTAAAATTGATGACACTACTGCAGAATATGTAATGACAGTTAGAAACGATGATGAATTCATCAACGCTGATATCACTGTGAAATTACAATTAGTCGGCAACGAAATGCATTTCGATGTGACTAAAGTAGTCAACAAAAACAATGTTGAAATGGGTAAACCAGTCGA